>CALXXQ010000214.1 GCA_944392715.1 uncultured Brachyspira sp. | reverse complement strand
ACCTGCTGGGACAAGCCCACGGTTCTCTGGAAGGACAGCAGGTACAGATTTTTGCCGATGCTATCACTGAAACCGATGCCGACAGCACACCGACCGGTGTTCTGCTGCCGGTCGAGGGTACGCCATTCGACCTGCGCACCCCGCGGGATTTCCTGCAGGGCTTAGCAATGGAACATCCGCAGCTGACGCTGGGCAACGGATACGACCATAACTTTACGCTGCACACGACGCCGGTTTCCCCGCTGGGACTGGCAGCACGAGTCTGCGGCGGCGGTCTGTGTCTGGAATGCTCCACCACCCAGCCCGGTTTGCAGCTGTACACGGCCAACTATCTGGACGGCAGCCCCGGCAAGGATGGTGCCTGCTATGGTCCGAGGTCGGCTTTCTGTCTGGAAACACAGGCTTGGCCAGATGCCATCCATCATGCCAATTTCCCCTCCATCGTACTTGCAGCGGGGCAGACCTATCATCACACCACTTGCTATCGCGTCACGATGATTTGATGGCAAATTAAACAATTTCATCACGGCAAATCACTGCAACCGGAACACTGCAAACACCTTTGCACTGTTCCGGTTGTTTGCATATTCCCTTTCTTCATCAAAAAGCAACACATTCCTACAACAAAATTCCGTGAATTTGTTATTATTTTGCCGTTTTCTATCGCAAAATAGCGCATCATCCCTTGACGTATAGCAACTTTTTGTATAAAATATATGAGTTGTCTGCACTGAGCGGCTGCATTTTTGCTTTACCGCTCTACTATGCAGACAAGAAACAAAATGAAGGGATCGAATGTTGTGGACAAGAAAGAATTCCAACCTTATGTTCCCGCCGACAAAGTCATGCCGGAATTTACCGTGGTATCCATCCTATTGGGTGCCATTCTGGCAGTCGTCTTTGGCGGTGCGAACGCCTATCTTGGGCTGCGAGTCGGCATGACCGTGTCTGCCTCTATACCCGCTGCTGTTATCTCGATGGGCATCATCCGAAAAGTTCTGCGCCGTGACTCCATTCTGGAGAACAACATGGTTCAGACCATCGGCTCTGCGGGTGAATCCGTTGCAGCCGGTGCAATCTTCACCCTCCCCGCTCTGTTTATGTGGGCAAAGGAAGGCCTGTGCGATGTGCCGTCTCTGGTTGAGATTGGGCTGATCGCACTGTGCGGCGGCGTGCTGGGCGTACTGATGATGATACCCCTGCGCAGCGCACTGATCGTCAAGGAGCACGGCGTGCTGGCTTATCCGGAAGGACAGGCCTGTGCCGAGGTGCTGATCGCCGGCGAAGAGGGCGGCTCCAAGGCGTCGACCGTTTTCTCCGGTCTGGGCATTGCCGCGATCTACAAGTTTGTAGCCGACGGCCTCAAAATCTTCCCGAGCGAAATCACCTATGACATCTCCGCCTACAAGGGCTCCGGCATTGGTATTGATGTTCTGCCCGCGCTGGCTGGTGTTGGTTACATCTGCGGCGCACGGGTGTCTTCCTATCTGTTTGCCGGCGGTGTGCTGGGCTGGCTGGTCATCATGCCGCTCATGTGCCTGTTCGGCGGCGACGCCATCCTCTTCCCTGTCACCGACATGACCATTAGCCAGCAGGTTGCTGAAAACGGCGTCTCCGCGCTGTGGGGCAACTATCTGCGTTACATCGGCGCCGGTGCGGTGGCCTGCGGCGGTGTACTGAGCCTGCTGAAATCTCTGCCCATGATTATCCGCACCTTTAAGGATTCCATGGGGGTTTACGGCAAGGGCCGCGAGGCCAGCACCCTGCGCACCCAGCAGGATATTTCCATGCGCAGCGTATTGCTTGGCATCCTGATCGTTGCACTGGCGCTGTGGCTGATCCCGGCCATTCCGCTGAACTTCTTCACTGCGCTCATCGTTATCGTCTTCGGCTTCTTCTTTGCGACGGTATCCTCCCGTATGGTCGGTCTGATCGGCTCCTCGAACAACCCGGTTTCGGGCATGGCCATCGCTACGCTTCTGATCTCCACCATCCTGCTGAAATCCACCGGCACGGACGGTGCAGAAGGCATGACGGCTGCCATTGTTATCGGCGGCATCATCTGTGTCATTGCTGCGATTGCCGGCGATACCTCTCAGGACCTCAAGACTGGCTTCCTGGTTGGCGCTACCCCGAAAAAGCAGCAGATCGGTGAGCTGATCGGCGTTGTGGTTTCCGCCATTGCCATCGGCGGTACGCTTTACCTGCTGTCCATGGCTTGGGGCGGCTACGGTTCGGATGCACTGCCTGCACCGCAGGCAACGCTGATGAAGATGATCGTTGAAGGCGTTATGGGCGGCAATCTGCCGTGGAACCTCGTCTTTGCCGGTGTCTTCATTGCGCTGGTCATTGAGATTCTTGGCCTCCCTGTTCTGCCGGTTTCCCTCGGCCTGTATCTGCCCATTTATCTTTCTGTTCCGATTATGCTGGGCGGTATTCTGCGCTGGTTCCTCGAGAAGCGCAAGTATAGCTCTGACAAGGAAAAGAACACGGTTATCCAGTCCGGTATCCTGTATTCTTCCGGCTTGATCGCTGGCGAAGGCATCGTTGGTATCATTCTGGCTATGCTGGCCGTTATCCCGATGGGCGCAGGCAGCAATGTCGGCGAGTTCATCAATCTGAGCGGCTCGTTCAGCATCGGCCGCATCGGTGGTCTGATTGTGTTTGCGCTTCTGCTGCTGACCATGTATCTCTTTGCAACCAAAGAACAGAAGAAGACCAAATAAAAAACACTTGCTTTCTTCCGAACAGGGCTGTATCCTACTGGTATACAGCCCTGTTCGATCATTATAGGAGGATACTATGGCAAAGAAGCAACAAAACTATCTGGACTTTATCCCTGTGGTCAATCCGCAGAATAGCTGGACACAGGACGAACAGGGTATTGTCACGATTGATATGGTCCACCGCGGTTTTTATGCGCGTATTGCGCAAAAATTCTTCCACACGCCGCGCGTCAGCCATATCAAGCTG
>CALXXQ010000213.1 GCA_944392715.1 uncultured Brachyspira sp. | reverse complement strand
ATACTATTGACATATACATTAACATAATATAGAATTATGTTAATATACTATATTCGCGGAGTTTTTTTATGAACCCTGTTCTTCAATTGATACTAACATTTATTGTTCCACTATTACTTATCGGTGTTTATAGTGTAATTAATAAGAAAAAAAATTCAAATAATAACAATTTTAACGATCTTTTCGCAGAAGAAAAAGCAGTATTGGAAGGTATTGTAGAGGAAAAGATTTCTGAGGTTAGAGATAATGCTATAGATTTAGAAATAGCGGTGAAAAAAGCTGGTTTTATAAGTAAATCTATGGAAGAAGACCTAGCCAAATTAAATAAAAGAATAGAGTCATATAAGGATTATAAAGCAGCTGTATCTCAGTATCAGCAGCAGGTTGATTCTCTTGAAGAAGCCTATTTAGAGATACTTAATAAAGTAGATACAGTATTAAAAGAAAGAAATACGATAGAAAAGACCTATAAAAGAATTTCTGATGTTAAAGCTAAGATGACAGAATTAGAAAAAAATGTAGGTTCTATACAAGATAAATTAATAGAATCATATAATTCTAAATTAAATGAGTTTGAAAGCGAGCTTTATAAGAGATTTGATGCACTTACCACTAACCTACTCGCCCGTGATGCTCATTACAGCACTATGGCAGAGCAAGAAAAAGAGAAAATATCTGCTCTTACAGAAGAATTTAAACTTCATGTTGCTAAAAAAGAAGAATTATTCACAAATCAGCTTACTCAGCTTGCCGAAAGAACTGCTCGCCACAATATAGAGCAATTGGCTGAATTGTTTGAAAAAGGAAGAGATGAACTTATCAATAAATATTCATCATTTGCTGATGAAATAGATAATAAATCTAAAGATATAGAAAATCGTTATGAAACTTTAAGTCAGTCTAAAGATGGTTTAGAAACAGAATTAAATAATTTAAGAGATACAATTCATGATAGATTAAATTCTATAACAGAATCAACAGCATTAGAATTTAAAGATGAAATGGAAAAAACTAAAGAGATGCTCTACTCTACCCTAAAAGAAGGACTTGAAAAAATAAGTCAGGATAGAGAAGAATTCTTAGATTCAATAGAACAAAAAGCTCATTCTTTAGAAAAGTCTATAGATGATATAAAAGATAAAGCAGATTATATAAGTAAAGATTATGCTGAAAAAGCTAATCAATTAGAAAATGAATTCTCTATATTGAAAGATGATATTAATAATAGATTCGTTGCTGAAATAGAGAATTTCTCTAATCATATAAAGAATATACTTGAAAATGAAGATGATGGGGTAATAACTCTTTATAGAAATAAAACAAAAGAGCTTAATGACTTAATCATATCAATAGATGGTATGAGCGAAGAAACTATGCTTAAAGCTGAAAGCAGATTTGAGGATATAGTTAATGATATAGATAAATTGAAAGATGATATATTAACTAGAGCTCAAGATGATATGGAGTATTCTATAGATAATGCTAGAAGTTCATTAATAGCTGAAATAAATGAACTTAGAAATGATGTAGAAACAGAAACTAATCTTTTAAAAGACAAAATAGATGAAACTCATTATCAGACTTCTGAAATAATTTCTATCCTTAATAATAAACAGGAAGAAATACTTGATTCATTAAGTTTACAAAAAGAGTATTTGTATAAAGATTTAGAGACTCAAGCTAATAGCAGAATAAATGAAATAGAAAAATTATTTTCTTCTATAAAAGATGAGTTGGAAGAAAATATCAATTCATATATAAAAAATACATCTGAAGAATTGAGTGATATAGATAATAAATTATCTGGATTAAAAGAGCAGTATGATAAAGCTTCTTTGGATATAGATACTTTAAGTAAGGAAACTGAGTCTAATATAAAAGAAAATATAGAAAAACGCTTAGAAATATTAGAAAAGTCAAGTGTAGAAATTAATGGCTTAGTGAGCAGAGCTAATGAAAAATTAGACGGCGGATTAAAAGAAGCAGAAGACAAAATAGAAGGAGTTAAAAAAGAAATATCTGATTATAGTGATGCTTATATAGAAAGTCTTAAATCTCATTTAAAAACTGTTTTAGATGATTATGAACAGACTAAGATGAAGGCTATAACTGATAGTATAGATTCTGTTATAAATCAAGTTGATGAAAGCGAGAAAAAACATGATGCTTTGATAAGTAATATAGAAAACTCTATAGAAGAGTTTAAAAATAAAATGGATTTAGCTATAAATGAAAATGTTAAATTCAATGAGGAAAGCAAAAAAGAAGTTGTTGATATGCTTCATAATGAGCTTCGTCAAACTACAGATTCATTTGATGCTCTTTTGAATGAAAAGAAAGAAAGCATGAATAAAATAAAAGATGAAATAGAAGATATACTTCATAGAGTAGAAAATGGAAGAGATGTTTTTGAAAGAGCTATAAATAAAGTATATGAAAATGCTGAAGATAAAGAAAAAGAATTGATGTCTGATATAGAAGATAAATACAATTCTTTAGATAAGAAAATAGACGGTGTATTAGATGAAAGAAGAGCTGATTTAAATGCTATTAGTGCTGAATATCATGCTATGCTTGAAAAATATTCTAATAATTTGAAAGATGATTATGAAGAATTAAAACATCATGCTTCATTGATGACAGATGAATATAAAATGCGTATAGAAAATCTTGGCGAAAAAATCAATGAAATAATGGATAATGCTAATAATATGCAGGCTGTTGTTGATGCTAAGACAGGAGAAATGGATTCTTATATAGCTAATAAAAAAGATGAAATAGCAAATAGATCTGAAACAATTTTTGCTGGAGTTGAAAAGAATGCATTAGATAAATTAAATGAGCTTAAAGGTATTATTGATGAGGCTATAAATAAATATCAAAATGAGATAAGAGATATAGAAACTTATAGACTTGAAGAGAATAAAAGTATTATAGAAGATATTGAGAATATTGGTGCTGGTATAAGAAAAGATTATGAGCAGTATACTAATATGCTTGAAGAACTTTATAATACAGAGAAAAATGCTTTGAATGATCATGTTAATGCTTTAAAAGATGAAATAGAAAAAGCTAGAGAAGAATCAGAAGCTAAACATCTTACTAATGAATCTAATTATATAGATGAGTATTTAAATAAGACTTCTTCAAAAATAGATGAAGAGGTTAATCGTTTGAATGAGGAATTAAATGATTCATTCAATACTTTATATAGCGGTTTTTCTAAGATACTAGCAAAAATAAGAAAATCTAATGATAAAAAATCATTACATTATATCAATAAAATCAAAAAATATGCTGCTAAAGTTATATCTAACACAGCATCAGAAGTTAAAGATAGCTTAGGATTCACATTAGAAGATTTAAGAAATGAATTTATTTCTTTAAAAGATAATGTTGATGATAAATTAAGAGAACAGGCAGATAAATTGATTTCTAATAATGAAAATGTTCTTGCTATATTAGATGATCATGATAATAGATTAGAAAAAATCAATGATATATCAAATATCATAGAAACTATTAAAGAAACTCTCTCTGAGCAGATAGATGAATTACAATCAAATATATCTGACAATAATGAAGATTTAAGCAGCAGATTAGAAGAGGTAAAAAAATCTATAATAGATAGAGATGAATTAATAGAGTTATCAAATAGTGAAAAAGAATTACTTAAAAATCAGATAGATGATATTAAAGATGAATTTGAGTTATTCAAAGATCAGGTAGTAAGAAATAATGAGATAGAAATTCCTGCATTGTTTGATGAAGAGAAAGAAAGAATAGAAAATATGTTTGATGAGTTTAGTAAGAATTTACTTATGAGACTCACAGATAATGAGAGTGATATACATTATATAAAAGATGTTTTATCAGAGGAAAGATCACATTTAATATCTCAAATAGAGCTATTAAGAAAAGATGTTGATGATATAAAAGATGATAATACTGTTGAAGTTTTATCAGAGGAGAAAGCTGTATTAGAAAATTCATTGACTGCTTTAAGAGATGATTTTGATAAAATAATTGATTTAGAAAAAGATTTTATTAGTCTTAAAGACAGAATGGAAGGAATTGACAGCGGATTAAAAGATGATGTTAAAGATTTATCTAAAAAATTAAAAGATGTTAGAGATAATTTAGAAGAAAAAATACAAAAAGATGCAAATGGATTATACAGAGATTTAGAAACTCTTAATAGAGATTTTGAGCATGTAAAAAATAATATGTCTAAATTATTGGATAGAAATGAAGTTGAGTCTTTAATAAATAATGAAAAAGAAAGATTAGATTCTATATTTGAAAATTTAGCTTCAAACAATGAAGATTTCAGAGAGAGATTAGAAAAACGTATAGCTTATTTTGAAGATATGTGGTCTGATAATACAAGAATCAAAAGCATATACGCTTCTGATATAAGAGAAGAAGTTGAGGCTATAAGAAAAGAAGCAGATGTTAAATATGATAATCATATTGCAGAATTAAAAGAAAAAATGAAATTAATTGAGCAGGATATATATGATTGGAAAAATGGCAATTTGAATACATTGCTTGCTCAATTAGATGAAGCTAGAAAAGGAATAGAAGAGTTTATAAATACTTCTGAAGGAAAGAAAAATCAATTCCTTATCGATATGCTTAATGGTATAGAGAATAAAGAAAACGAAATTTATTCACGTATAGATGAGAAAATCTTAAATGCTGAAAGTAAATTATCTTCTATAGATGAGAAATTAAGTAATGCTATAGGAAATTCTTTAGAAGAGATACATAATAAAATAAATGAATCAACAGCTAAATATGATGAAGAAATTAAGAAAATAGAACATCATAGAGCAAATGAAACTGAAAGCATAATATCTGATATAGAAGATTTAGGTAATAGTATAAGAGAAGACTATGAAGAATATTCTATGATGATAGATAAGATTTATGAAGATGCTGTTGCTGAATTAGAAACTCATCTTGAAAATATTAAAAGCGAGATAGAGAGAACTAGAGCTGAATCTGAAGAAAAGCATTTAACTAATGAAAAAAATTATATAGATGAATATTTATTAGATTATTCAGAAAAATTAGAATCTCAGGTTAATGATAAGTTAAATATTTTAACAGAAAGTAAGACTCAATTAGATAATATGATTAAAGAGTCTTTTGAGGCTATTAATACAAACTTCAATGAGGCTGTATCAAAGTTTAATGAAGAATCTAATGCTCAAGTTCAATCTGTTATTGAAAGATTGGAAAGAGAGGCTGCTGATAAATTATTAAGTGAGCAGAAGCATATTTCTGAATTAGAAGAATATATAAGAGCTATCAGTGCTAAGATAGATAATGAAATCTATAATATTTCCGCAAAATTAGATAATGAAGTATCTGATATAAAATCAAAATATAAAGACTTAAGTAATGATTTTGATGAAGCATTGGATATGATAAAAGGTTCTATATTTGACAGAGATGAGGTTATAGAAAATTTAAAATCTGATTTTGATTCTTTCAAAGATGAGCTTTTAAAGGCTAATGAAGATGATATACCTGCCCTATTTGAAGAAGAAAAAGAAAAGATAGAGAAAGCATTTGAAGAGTTTACATCAGACTTATTGGAAAGAATGAATAATTCTGAAAATGATATTAATCATGTAAAAGATGCTATAACTGTATTTATAGATAAAATGGATAATGTAAGAAGAGATATAGAATCTATAAGAGAGGATAATACAATAGCACAATTAGCTTTAGATAAGCAGTCTTTAGAAGATTCATTTAATGCTATTAAATCTGATTTTGATAAATTATCTGATTTAGAATCTGTATTGAATCAATTAAGAGATAATGTTGATGATATGGATGTGAATTTGAAAGATTCTATCTATAAATCTTCTGAATTAGAAAATCAATTCTCTTCTATAAAAGAAAATCTTTTCAAGGCATTGAGTAAGAATGAAAATATAGAAAATCTATTTACTGAAGAAGTGCAAAAACTTGACACTTTATTTAATAATATAAAAACAGATAATATTGAGTTTAGAAATAGATTAGAGAAGCGTATGGACTATTTTGAAGATACTTGGTCTGACAGCAATAGAATTAGAAGTTTATATGCATCTGATTTAAGAGATGAATTAGAGAGTATAAAATCAGAAACAGATATCAAATTAGAAAATTATGTTAATGATTTAAAAACTAAGATAGATTCTATAAATAATGATGCTTCTTCTTGGAGAGATGAATATATAAATGAGTTCAAAGAAAAAATTGATAGTATAGATAAGGATATATCTAGCTGGAAAGATAATCGTATAAATGAGTTATTGGAGCAGTTGGATAATGCTAAGAAAACTATTAATGATTATTTAGAATCTTCTGAAGGAAAAAAAGAAGAATTACTTTCTGATATTTTTGAAAAAATAGAAAATAAAGAAAATGAAATATATAGCAGAATAGACAGTAAAATAGAAGATATTGAAAATAAATTATCTTCAGTTGATGATACAATGTCTGATAATATAGCTAGAGGATTGGAAGAAGTAGAAAATATAGTTAATAATGCTATTAAGAAATATGATGATGAGATAAAAAATATAGAACATCATAGATCTGAAGAAAGCTCTAAGTTATTAGAAGATATACAATCAGGATATGATTATTATTCTAAATTAATTAGTACAACATATAAAGATTCATTATCATCTTTAGCTGATTATACTAATAGAATTAAGGCTGAAATAGAAAAAGCTAGAAAGGATGCTGAAAATAAACATTTAAATAATGAGAAGAATTATATAGATGATTATTTGAAAGAGTATTCTTTAAAATTAGATAATAGAGTTAATGAAAAAATTGATATATTGAATGATAGTAAAAATAAATTAGATGATATGATTAAAGAATCATTCAATACTCTTAATATCAATTTTAATAATGCTATATCAAAATTTAATGAAGAGACTGAATCTAAAATTAATAGTGCTATAGAAAGATTAGAAAAAGATGCATCCGAAAGATTCTTTAACTATAAGAATTATGTTTATGAATTAGAGGATCATTTAAGAGCTATTAATTCAAAAATAGATAATGAGATATTTAATGTATCTTCAAAATTGGATAATGAAGTATCTGATTTAAAAAATAAATATAAAGAATTAAGTATTGATTTTGAAGAATCATTGGATATGGTAAAGAGCTCTATATTGGATAGAGATGAGCTTATAGAACTTCAGAATTCTGAAAAAGACATCATAATAGAGAGAATTGATGATCTTAGAAATGAATTTGATAATTTCAAAAATGAAGTATTAATTGCAAATATAGATGATATACCTACCCTATTTGAGAAAGAGAAAGATAGAATAGAGAAAGCTTTTGAAGAGTTTACTAATGATTTATTAGATAGAGTAAATAATTCAGAAAGCGACATAAATTATATAAAAGATTTACTTTCTGAAGATAAATTATTGTTATTAGAAAAAATTGATAATTTAAGATCAGAGATAAATTCTTTAAGAGAAGATGATACTATAACTCAATTGGCATTAGAAAAACAATCTTTAGAAGAATCATTTAATTCTATGAAAAATGATTTTGCTAAATTGGAAGAATTAGAAAATAATTTATACGAATTAAGAAGTAGTATGAATATTTCTGATTTAAATTTAAAAGATGAAGTATTAAATTTAACTAATAAATTTGACTCATTTGAAGATAAGATAAGAGATAATAAAGAGTATATAAATACTAGATTAGATAATCAATATAATCATTTTAGTACAAATATTGATTTAATTAAAAATGCTGTAAGTGATTCATTAAATAGATCATCAGAGTTAGAAGATTTAATATCAAAAGATAGAAAAGAATTAGAAAATAAATTAAATTCTATCAGAGATAATTTACTTTCAGTATCAGGTAAGAATGAGAGTATAGAAAGCTTATTTAATGAAGAAACTAAGAAATTAGATGATTTATTTAATAAAGTATATAATGATAATGCAGAGTTCAGAGACAGATTAGAGAGACGTATAGAATACTTTGAAGATACTTGGTCAGACAGCACTAAGATAAGAAGTTTATATGCTTCAGAGATGCGTAATGAATTAGAAGAAGTTAGAAATGGTTATGAACATTATTCTAATTTAATAAATGAATCTTATAATAATTCTCTTAATTCTTTGAAAGATTATAGTAATTCAGTAAAAGAAGAGATAGAGAAAGCCAGAGAAGAATCAGAGAATAAGCATTTATCTAATGAGAAGAATTATATAGATGATTATTTGAAAGAGTATTCAGATAAATTAGATAAAGAAGTATCAGAGAAGATTAATATATTAGATGAGGCTAAATCACAATTAGATAGTATGGCTAAAGATTCTTTCAGTAATTTAGAATCTAATATAGAGAATGCTATATTGAAATTTGAAAAAGAATCTAATGATAAATTATCAGAAGTAATCAGCAGATTAGAAAAAGATTCTAAGACAATGATTTTTGATAAGAATGAATATAGTGTTTACTTAACTGAGCAGCTCTATAAAATTAATAAGAAGATAGAAGAAGAGATATCTGCTGTTAATAATAAGATCAATGAGAATGTATCAGATAAATTAGATAAAGTTTATTTTGATATAGGCGGTTTAAATAATAAATTAGATGAAGAGTTAAATAGAATCAATAGCAAATATGATTCATTAAGTAAAGACTTTGACGAAGCTTTATATATGATAAAGACTAATATATTAGATAGAGATGAGCTTTTAGATTTACAAAGTTCAGAGAAAGATTTATTAGCCAGCAGAATAGATGATATAAAAGCAGAGTTTGATAACTTAAAGTCAGAAGTATTAAATAATGCTAATAGTAATGAAGATATATCTACCCTATTTGATGAAGAGAAAGATAGAATAGAGAAAGCTTTTGAAGAGTTTACTAATGATTTATTGGATAGAGTAAATAATTCAGAGAGTGATATAAATTATATAAAAGATTTACTTTCAGAAGATAA
>CALXXQ010000212.1 GCA_944392715.1 uncultured Brachyspira sp. | reverse complement strand
ACGAGAAAAGTGTCAAGCGAACCTGATATATTATTTATATGAGTTAATCCTTATATGGTTAGTGCTGTAGCTGATGAAATATCATCGTCTATTAAAGTAGGAGCTACTATAATAAGTGTGGCAGCTTCTATTTCTAAAAAAGATTTATCAATATATTTCAATGGAAGCAGAATAGTAAGAATAATGCCGAATACTCCTGTTAAGACTTGCAATGGATTTATATCTGTTGTTGAAACAGAAAATAAGGTTGTTGAAAATGGAGTTGTTGAATTATTAAAACGTGTAGGAATGGTTAAGGTTATAAAAGAGGAGCAAATACATGCTTATAATGCTATGGCTGGATGTTCTCCTGCTTTTATGTACATATTGATAGAAGCTATGAGCGATGCTGGTGTTATAATGGGAATAGATAGAAAAACTTCAATAGAAATGGCGGCTCAAGTTTTTAAAGGTTCTGGTGCTATGGTATTAGAATCTGGAAAACATCCTGCCCAGTTAAAAGATGGAGTATGCACACCTGGAGGGCTTACTATTAAGGGGGTTGAGGTTTTAGAGGAAAAATCTCTTAGAAGCGGACTTATAGAAAGTATTATAGCAAGTTACAATAAATCTATAGAAAGCGAAAAAAAGTAAGATTTGTTGTATAATTGTATTCTTTTTAATATAGTTTTATAGTATGTAATCAAAATTATGATAATCCAAATAAAAAATTTTATTTGACTTTTTTAATTCAATTATTATAATAAAAGTATAAGATATATGGAGAAAAATATGCCTAAAAAAACAATTTTAGTTTTAGACGATGAAAAAAGCATTAGAACTCTTTTTGAAGAAGAGTTTAAAGATGAAGGATATGATGTGGTATCCACTGACAGTGGAGAAGAAGCCTTGGAAATGCTTGATAAAGGTACTCCTCATATTGATTTGATAACATTAGATATAAAAATGCCTAAAATGGACGGCTTAGATTTTTTAGCTAAGGTTAGAGAAAAACATAGAGAACTGCCTATTATAATCTGTACAGCATATAATAATTATAGACATGAATTCTCTGTTTGGAATGCTGACGGATATATATTAAAATCCGGAAATCTTACAGAGATTAAAGACAAGATAAAGAGACTTATAGGTTAAAATATTTTATGCCTCATATTCGTAAAGATCCTGTAACTAAACAGTCTGTTATAATTTCATCTGAGAGAATAGGAAGACCTAGCGATTATGTAAATTCTGATAAAAGACATACAGCTAATTCCGAACTTAGCTGCCCTTTTTGCAGAGGACATGAGATGAAAACACCGGATCCAGTTTATACTGTTTATCCCGAACAAGAAGAAATTTGGCAGGTTAGGATAGTACCTAATAAATATCCTATAATATCTGAAACCCATGAAAATGAATTGCCTAAAGAGAATGCTCTTTTTTATGCAAGCAGTTCTAAAGGGTTTCATGATGTTGTTATAGAACATCCTAATCATTATTTTAATTTCTATCATTCTGAAGTAGAAGATTTTTTTTATATTTTTAAAGCTGTTATAATGAGACTTAAAGATTTATCAAAAAATAAAGATATGCTTTATAGTCTTCATTTTAAAAATTTCGGACCTGAAGCAGGAGCAAGTCTTTATCATTCTCATTCTCAAATTATAACAACCCCTTTTATACCTACACAGATGTTTGATGAAATTAATGGTGCTGTAGAATACTATACTGAAAATGGAAGATGTGTATATTGCGATATAATAAAAGAAGAAAAATTATTAAATGAGAGGGTAATATGTGAGAATGATAATTTTATAGCTATTTCCCCATTTGCCTCAAAATCTCCATATCAAATATATATAATGCCTAAAAATCATTCTGATAGTATTATAAATACTTCTAGTGAAAATATTTTAGATTTTTCTAGAATATTAAAAAATGTATTTGACAGATTATATAAGCTTCTTGGCGAAGTTGGATTTAATTATGTACTTCATACTATTTCACCTGTACTTTGCAATAAATACAAACTTTCCAATCATTGGTTTTTGGATATAATGCCTAAGATGAGCAAATTAGCAGGATATGAATTAGGAAGCGGAGTTTTTATTAATTCAATAACACCTGAAGATGCTACTTTGCAATTAAAAAATATACTATAATAAAATAATTATAATAATACTATATAATCTCTAGTGATAACAGCATCATAGTTTTTATATCCTAATATTTTTAATATATCATCAGAATGATGCCCTATTATTTTTTCAACATCATCAGAATTATAATTAATAATTCCTCTTGCAAACTCTGCTCCGTTTTCATCAGCAATACTTACTATATCGCCTTTTTTGAAATTGTTAATTACTTTTATTATTCCTATAGGAAGCAAACTAGATTCTTTTTCTAAAATAGCATTTTTAGCACCGGCATTTACTATTAATTTACCTATTATAGTAGTGGCATATGCAATCCATCTTTTTTTTGTTGAAAGTTCATTATCTTCTTTAACAGGGTAGAATATAGTTTTATCTTTTGTTTCAAAAATATCATTAAGAACATTAGGTCTTTTACCATTTGCTATGAATAATGCACATCCTGACCTTGTAACTATTTTAGCAGCTTGAAGTTTAGTTTTCATTCCGCCTCTTCCGCCCTTAGAAGCATCAAGTCCTAAACTTTCTATTTCCTTTGTAACTTCAAATACCTCATGTATAAATTTAGCATTAGGATTAGTCTTGGGATTATCATCATAAAGACCATTTATATCAGAAAGTATTATAAGTAAATCCGCATCCAATTCACTCGCCACCAATGCAGAGAGCTTATCATTATCTGAAAAACTTATTTGAGTAACATCATATAATTGTTTAAGCTCATCACTAGATACTGTATCATTTTCATTTATTATAGGCACAACTTTATATTTTAAAAGCATACTCAATGTAGAATGAAGATTTAAATATCTTCTTCTATTTGAAAAGTCTTCTTCTGTTAAAAGAATCTGAGCAGTAACTATATCAAATTTAGAAAATCCATCTTCATATATAGACATAAGCTGAGATTGTCCTATAGCAGCACAGGCTTGTTTTAAAGCTACCTCATCTAAATCTTTTACATTAATTTTTTTAGCTCCAAGACCAACAGCCCCAGAAGTAACAATCAATACCTCTTTTCCCATTCTATGGAATTTAGCTATAGCCTCTATAAAAGAATATATTCTAGCTAAAGATATATATCCTTCATCATTTCTTAAAACATTAGTACCAAATTTGAATACTATTCTCTTTATATTTTGTAAATCTATTTTTTTCATGCAAATATTATAAATGATATAATAAAAAAATAAAGTTTTAATTATTATTATTTTATATTTTATTTATTTATTTCCCCAAACTCCGCCGAATTTAAAACTTAATCCTAAATAAAAGTCATTATCTACGGTATAATGTCCTCCATTTTTTGATTCATATGATATAACTCCAACTTGATATCTGCTTTCTAACTCATAGTATTGATAATTATTTTTATATTCTGTTTCATAAGTAAATGTATCAGAAAGCATAATTTTAAAATCATCTGTTATATTGAATGTTATTTTTAAGAAAGCTCTATATTTTAATTGATAAATATCTTGTGCATCTGAGTATATATTATTATCATGTATTCCAAAATGAGCTGTAATATCAAATTTCCATAATTTTCTAGCTTCAAAAAATATAAATCCGCTCATTCCATAATAAGGTTTATTACCATTAAATGTTTGAATAGAAAAATCAGTATAATATCCGTCATCATAATGAAATGTATTATCATTTGTTTCACCTGGGGAATAATTATTTTCTCTTCTTATTCCATGTCTGAACCAAAAGCCTTCTATTCCAACAGTAAATCTTCCATTTTTTCCATTTCTAAAATAGAAAAATGCATTTACACTGTCTCCCCATTCTTTTATAGGTATAGAACCTATTTCAGTAACTATACCAGCAACACCTGTATTAATATAATCATTGCTGTATGATATTTTAGCCATTAAGCCCTTAGAAGAATTGGCATCAAGTCCCATCTCTCCATTAATCATTCCTACACCTATAAATACACCATAAAATGATGATTCTATCATTAATCCTGTATCATATCTTGGTATGAATTGTGTTTCATAACCTATAGGCATATCTCTAGGTCCTGATAATACAGTTGCTTTATTGCTGCTTACTGTATGATAATAAAATAGTGTTGGAAAATATGATGTCATAGGTATATTTTTTGTATATGGTTCTAATACTCCTGCTCTTATACCTATATATTTAAAATTTACAAATATATTCATCTTTGAAAAGTCAAATACGGGAGGGGACATGTTTTTATAAAACCTTGCTTTATGTGATAATGGTTCATAAAATCTTGCATTAATATCAGCCTCTATAGAAGCATATTTATATTGTTTTATATAATGCAAATTTCCGTATAATAATACTCCCAATGTATCTTCATTTCCTGTTTGCTCTATTAAATCACTCATTCTGCCATATGCTACTAATTCCAATGAAGCAGATAATTGTCCATATCTTTTTATATTATTAGTATTTGTAGTTTGCGAATATGCATTATTAGTTAAAATAATTAACATAATACAAAAAATAGTATAATAAAAAATTTTTTTGTTTAATTGTAATTTGCTATTCCTAGTTGTTGTGTGTTGTGTGTTGTGTGTTGTGTGTTGTGTGTTGTGTGTTGTGTGTTGTGTGTTGTGTGTTGTGTGTTGTGTGTTGTTTGTTGTGTGTTGTGTGTTGTGTGTTGTGTGTTGTGTGTTGTGTGTTGTGTGTTGTGTGTTGTGTGTTGTGTGTTG
>CALXXQ010000211.1 GCA_944392715.1 uncultured Brachyspira sp. | reverse complement strand
TTTTGAAAAGTCAAACATCAAGCCTTTTTCTTTTGCATATAAAAAATCTTCTTCATTTATATGCATTTTACTATCATCTATCCAGCCGTTTTTCCAGAAATAATTGAATAATATTTTCCTAGCTTTTTTATCAATTTCAATACAAAGCATAGTTTATTTTTCCACTTCAATAAAACTAATTATTCTGTATATTACTAAGAAGTTTCTGTATTATAAAAACCAAAGTCTCTTTTTCCTCATCAGACATATTAGAAAACATAGTTTCATTATTTTTTCTTATATCTTCAAATACAATTTCTTTTAATTTTTTACTTTTAGGAGTGAGATATATTTCTTTATACCTCTTATCTTCAGAGCTTATCTTCCTTTTTATAAATCCCTTTTTCTCAAGACGATACAAAGTACCCGCTATTGTAGGATTACTTAAACCCAAAAAATTTTCTATATCTCTTTGATTGATAATTTTTTCTTCATTATGATAAAGAAACATTAATATATCCATCTGAGAAGCTGTTAATTTATGCTTATCCAAAAATCTATTAAATCTATTATCCAAAGCGGTATGCAGCTCTTTAATTAGTTTACCTATAAAAACATCTTCCATTACATTTCCTCAATCAATTATTATTTCAGCATATACATAATATATAATTTTTTATGTAAAATACAAGAACTGCACACCTCATAATATTTATTTCTCTAAATATGAATATGAGAATTTATACTGTGCAAATGGTATATAAAATACATCTTTCAAATTAGGGCTTTTTAATACAGCAGGTTCAAAATATGCTATAGGTATTATAACAGCCTCGTCTTCTATTAATATTTTTTCAGCCTTATGCAATTCTCTCATTCTAATATTCTGATCCACAGTTCTTGAAGCAGTTATTATCGCATCATCAAATGCCTTATTAGTAAATAAAGAATGGTTTTTATACGAATAACTTACAAACATACCCAAGAAAGTAGTAGGATCATTATAACTTCCTGTCCAGCTTGCTGCTGCCATAGTGTAATTTCTTTCTGTTCTAAATGCATGAATAAATGGAGCAAATTCCATTTGAGTAAGTTTTACATCTATACCTAAATTAACTTTCCACATATTCTGCACAGCTTCAAACATAGGTATATCATTACTGAAAGTAAGGAAAAACTCTAATACAGGGAAACCTTCTCCATTAGGATAACCAGCCTCAGCCATTAATCTTTTAGCTTCTTCTACATTTTTCTTATAATCTTCTTTATTAGTACTTATATACTCGCCTGCATTATCTCTAAAATATCCATTAACATCTGTAACCCCCCAAGGTACTAATGCACCAGCAGGCTTTCCAGATTTAAGTACATTTTCTACTATATAGTTTCTATCTATTGCAAGAGATAAAGCTTTTCTTACTCTCTTATCTTTTAAAGTTTCATTAGTTGTATTTAAAGCATAATACTGAGTTCCTATTCTTGTTGCAATATCTATATATCCTTCTTCTTTTAATGTATCTATATCCTGATATGGGAATTGATCAGAAAAATGAAGAGAACCTTCTTTTACACCAGCAACTGCAGAATTAGGATTATCCATAAGAACGAATTTAATTCTTTCAGCAACTATAGTATCAGCTCCCCAATAATTAGTATTTTTTACAACAGTAATACTTTGATCAGGCTTTCTTTCTTTCAAAACAAAAGCTCCATTACCCACACAAGTTTTAGGATTTCTAGTCCAATTATCAGGATCCTTCTCAACCATATCTTTTCTTACAGGAGAAAATACAGGTAAGTTCACAAGCTCTAAGAAATAAGCAGTAGGATACTCTAATTTAACTTCCAAAGTAAAATCATCTAAGGCCTTTATACCAAATTCATCAACAGGCATATATCCGCCATTAACATTAGAAAAATTAAGTATAGGCTCAAAAAGATAACTAGGCTCGCTTGCAGTATCAGGATCAACTACTCGTTTCCAAGAATATTCAAAATCCTGAGCAGTTAAAGGTTTTCCATCAGACCATTTTCCATTTGTTCTTAAATGAAATATATATGTAAGCCCGTCTTCTGATATTTCCCAGCTTTCTGCTGCTCCAGGCTGAATTGCTATATCTTTGTACTTTGTAGTTAAGCATTCAAATAAATGTGTTACATATGTAGAGCCTTGCAATGTTATATTCAATGCAGGGTCTATAGTTTTTGGTTCTGCACCCAAATTAACATATACTGTATTGTCATCAATACTTTGTTTATTTGAGCATGAAATTAAAATCATAAAAGCGGTTAATATTAAATAAAACTTTTTCATTGTACCTAGCCTTAGTATGGTTTTTATTGAGCAAATTATATTTTATAATATAGTATTGTCAATTAATTTTTTTTTCATATTGCAAAAAAATATTTATAGGATATAGGTAACATAATATATAATTTTATCTTTCTCTTCCAAGAGTAAATAAATCTTTTTTTAAATAACTATTATAAAGATTCATAATTTGAATGGTAAGTCCTATTTCTATGCAATCCTCATCTACATCAAATAAACCATTATGAGCTTGATGTACTATTCCTAATTTATCATTTCTTGAGCCTATATAAAAAAATGCTCCTGGTTTATTTTCAACAAAGAAAGAAAAATCTTCAGCTCCTAAAGAAGGTTTTAATTCTAATACTTTATTTTTACCGAGTAAATTTGATGCATTCTCTCTTACTATATTAGAAGCATCTTTCCAATTAACAAGACTTCTAAAATAAACTGTCTCTATGAACTCAGCATCTCCATTAAAAGAATCAGATGTACATTTTATTATTTTTTTTATTCTGTTTTTTATTTTTTCCATAGTGCTTTCTTTCAAAGCTCTTATAGTACCAGTAATCTCAACATAATCGCATATTATATTAGTGGCATTTCCTCCATTTATAGTACCTATATTGATAACAGCACTATCTTCTGCTTGTATATTTCTGCTAATTATAAACTGAAGATTATTTATTATATTTGAAGCAATTATTATAGCATCAATTCCGCTTGCAGGATTAGCACCATGTCCGCTTTTACCATAAACTTTTATTTTAAAATCTAAACAGCTCGCATTAACTATATTATCATTTATTTGAATATAACCTATATCAGTGCTGGAAGAAACATGAAGACCATATATAACATTTACATTTTCCAATGCATTCTCTCTAATCATATTCAAAGCCCCTCCTGTAGTTTCTTCTGCTGGCTGAAATATTAGCCTTATATTGCAAGGAGGTATTATTCTATTATCATCATTATTTGAAAATATATTTCCTATACCTATATTAATGGCAGTATGAACATCATGCCCGCAAGCATGACACACTCCTTTATTTTTAGAAGCATAATTGCAATGTTTTAAATCTTCAATAGGCAAAGCATCAATATCTGCTCTAAAAGCAACTGTGAAACTTTTATCTTCTCCTTCTATATCTGCTATAACTCCCGTAGATGCTGCTTTAGTTCTATGCTTTATATTATAAGTTTTTAAACATTCTGATATAAGCTCCATAGTTTTGAATTCTTTATTTGATAATTCAGGATGCGAATGTATATCTCTTCTTATAGATATTAATTCTTTTTTTATATTTTTGATTTTATTTTTTATTAAATCTAATTCCTGCATAATCGATTTCTTTATAATATACTTTTATATTGATATTATAATATTTATAAATATAACTTCAATATGTATAAAGCAATTTTAAAATACAATGTTTTTAATATGATTGATATTAATAAAATAATAATTAATTAATAAGATTTTTTACTTCGTCCCAACTTAGTTTATTAATGTCTCCCATAGAATCACCAACTACAGTATCAATAAGTAAACGTTTTTTATTTTGAAGTTCTAATATCTTCTCTTCTATAGTGCCTCTTGTGATTAGCTTATAATTAGTTACAACGCGTTTCTGTCCTATTCTATATGCTCTGTCAGTGGCTTGATCTTCTACTGCTGGATTCCACCATAAATCATAATGCATTACGGTGTCCGCCTGAGTTAAAGTAAGTCCTGTACCTGCAGCTTTAAGACTAAGTAAGAATATAGGTGCCTCTCCTGCATTGAATCTATGAACTAAATCCATTCTGTTTTTTGTAGCACCGTCCAAATAAAAATAATCTATACCTAATTTCTTGAAAGCACTGCGCATAAGATTAAGCATTCTAGTAAATGAACTGAACACTAATACGCTATGTCCTCCTGAAACAGCTTCTTTTATCATCTCTATAAACATATGGAATTTACCGCTTGTATGACTTTCACCTCTTAAATCATCATGCATTAATCTTGGATGGCAGCAAACTTGTCTTAATCTTGTTAATGCTGAAAATATTTCTATATGAGACTGAGCAAAACCTTTTCTTTTTACTGTTTCAAAAATCTCTATTCTAGCAGCTTCAAGTATTGACATATAAAGTTCTTTTTGGTCTTTAGTTAAATCGCAGTAGCTTACAACTGTATGCTTTGGAGGTAAATCTGTAAGTACATCAGTTTTTAATCTTCTTAATATAAAAGGAGCTATTCTAGTTTTTAAATTATCCAATGCCTCGCTTGAACTATCCAAACCTGCAAGTATAGGAGCTTCATAATCTTCAATAAAATCCTTATGCTTACCCAAAAATCCTGGCATAAGAAAATCAAACATAGACCACATCTCGCTTATACTATTTTCTATAGGCGTACCGCTTAGAGCAAGTCTTTTTAATGATTTCAAACTCTTTACCATTTTAGCATTCTGAGTATTAGCATTTTTTATATGCTGTGCCTCATCTAATATAAGATAGTTAAACTGATTCTCACTTAATGCCTTTACATCTCGTCTTAATGTAGAATAAGATATTACAGCAACATCATAATTGCTTACAGCCTTAATCTTTTTCATTCTAGTTTTTAAATTACCAGATAAAACTATAACTTCAAGAGAAGGAGCAAATTTCTTTATCTCGCATTCCCAGTTAGCAACACATGAAGTAGGAGCAACAACTAATGAAGTGAGTTTATTTCCATTTTCTTTTTCTTTTAATATAGTAGCTATAGTCTGAAAACTTTTACCAAGTCCCATATCATCTGCAAGTATTCCATTTAATGACATATCAGCTAATTTCCTAAGCCATTTATAACCAACTAATTGATAGCTTCTAAACTCTCCTACTATATCTTTAGGAGGAGTCTCATCATATTCAACACGTTTTATATTAGCTATAGTATCTATTGCATTATCATCTAAATCCAATTCTATTCCGCTATGTTTTTCAAGCATATCAGCAAAATAAGGAGCACTGAACATAGGAAGCAAATATCTATTATCCTCTTTCTGTTCTATAGGATTTTCTTTAAACATCTTAGCTATATAATCGATTACTTCCAAATCTATAGGTACAAATGAACCATTCTGAAGTCTTATATATTCTTTATTTTCAACCTTTACAGCTCTTACTATTTCTGATAAATCATGAAGTTCTTTAACCCCTTCAAATGAAAAATTAATCTCAAAGAAGTTAATATCCTTAGTTAAAGAAACTCTCATTTTAAGAGGCTTAACATTCAATTTTAATGATTTGAAAGATTCACTATAATAGCAAGTCCATCCCCTATCCTGAAGTGAAGGAAGTATTTTATAGCATAAATAAAATATTTTCTCATCATCAGAAGTAGCAAAAGTATAATCTCCTACTTTTTCTAAATACTTTGATAAAGTTCTGCAAAAATATTCTTCTTTTTCAGTATCTCTA
>CALXXQ010000210.1 GCA_944392715.1 uncultured Brachyspira sp. | reverse complement strand
GAGAAATAAGTTCTCATAAAACCATTAATAGATGAAACATTTTGCCCCTTAGAGTTTAAAAGAGGTCTTTTCAAAAAAATAAAATGGTATCTATAAAGTATACCAAATGCATCAATAATAAGAAATGTCTTTTTCATAATACTAGAATTATACTATTTTATTGAAAATAAGTAAATATTGAATTATAACTAACTATCTTAATTTAGCCGTTACATTCACAAAGTATTCCCTGCTTGATATAGGATAGCCTTTTATAGTTTCATACTTAACATCAAGTACATTCTTAATTCCAAGCTTTAATGATATATCTTTATTGAATACAAATGAACTTATTATATCAAATGTTGTATAAGATCTATCCACATCTGCTTTTGTACTATTATTATATTTATCTCCTATATACTGAAGATTAAATAGTATACTGCATTCCAAATTTGAATTTCGGCTATATATATATTCTAATGAAGTATTGAATTGATGTCTAGGAAGACCTGGTAAATCATTATTATTAACACTTACATTATATAGATTTTTACCTACTAAATATGAATAATTACCTTTTATCCTTATAGTTGAACTAATATCTTTTATTGGTATATTAAATATTATACTGGTTTTGCTTCCTTGAGTTGTAAGATATTGATTATCATTTGTAAGCAAATCTTTTTTTGAGCTTATAAAATATAAAGCTTCTAAAGTTACAATGCTATGAGGCTTGAATGATAATTTAATATTGCCGCCTTGATATAAATTCTGATTTTTTACATTATTAGTGTATCCCTTATTTAATAATGCTATATCAGTCTGCATATTAACAAAATATTTACCTGTTACAGTTATCTGTTTTATAGGACTTATATTAAAATTAACATCTCCATTTACATATGATCTGAAATCTGCCGATGTACTCTTTTTACTGCTGAATCCTCTCTCCTCTCCTGATGTATCTAAATTAAATTTTAATGAACTATTATTTTGATTTTTTATATTATATTGAAGTAAATTCATCTTACCAGAAGATTTACTTTCATTTGTCTGAGTTTTCACATATTTAATAGTTTTGTCTGATTCTAATTTAACATCTCTTGATAAATTTAAATATAAAAGCTCCTCTGATTTAGAAATCTTTTTACTTAAAATATTATATACTATTCTTCCGCTTAATATATGATACTTAATATCTATAGAATCTATATTATTTTTATCAAATAAAAATAAATATATCTTTTTTTCCTGATTATTTAGTATTTCTCCATTTAAGATAAATGTAGACTGAGAATAAACTGTTTTATTATTTACATCTATATTAGCATATTCTTTTATAAGCTCTGCTATATTTTTTGATTTAGAAGATTTTATCTGACCTTTTCTTATAATAACTGATTTATCAAAAAGAAATTGTTTTTTCGTACTTATAGAATTGATCCCTTCGACATCATTTTCAGCATCTAATTGAATATCGTCAGGCTCGAGTATAATTTCCTCTTCAGGGTGCAGAGGGGAATATAAAAATATACATAAAAGTATTATTAAAAAAGCTCTCATTTTTTATATTCCTATCTTAATTACGTTAAATAGTATTTAATTATCGTTAAAACAAATACATAAAATTAAACCAGTAAAATATTAATTTGAAAAATTAATATTACCTAGTATACACCTCCCCAAACAGATACTAAAATACCTTTTATAAGATAAATATATAATATAATTAAATAAAAACAACTATTTAATTATATTTATTAATATTTTTAATACTGTATAAAATTTACTGTTATAATTATATGTGAAAGGCTCTGTATTTGGAAATAATAATACAAATCTTACTATATATACAATTATAAAAATTATTAACATACTTATAGTGATAAAATTATTATTATATATATAATTAGCTATTTTTAATTTTTTTCTAAAAATAACAATAAAAAAAATTATACTAGGAAATATAAATAAAGGATGATAAAAAAATGCTCTTTTAAAGTTTAATTTAAGAACTTCTATATGAGCTCTAGTCATACCGCAGCCTGGACATGGAAAACCTGTGATATTTTTAATTAAACATAGTTCATCTACTGGAATATTATATTTATCTATATGATTATAATTATCATAATTGATAAAAAGTATTATAAAAGATATAAATACAAGCTTCAATATTTTAATCATCAAAAAATACTGAAATCAAACATATTTTTCCATTTGCTTATATATTATATCTGCAAGTCCGAAAGTTTTAGTTTTTGAAAATTCTTTTGCATATTCATCATATAGCATATCTTCAAATATCTGCTCTGCCATACCGCCGTCTATTAATCCGCTTTTATCAACTGTTTTTCTCATTTCTTTAAGCATTTGATTAATCATTAAAGCCTCAAAATCTTCAGATACTTGTCTTAAACGTTTTTTTTCAGAGTCTTTATCATATTTAGAAATTACATTATTATTTTCAGAAGAAACATCATCTATAGAAAATTTGGCATTACCATACTGTTTTTTTGCATTTTCTAATTTAGTTAAATTGGCGCTGCCCATACTTAAATTATATTTATCAGTTATATTCATATATTATTCCTAATAAAAATTGTTATTATTAGAATTTATCGGAAAACTAAAAAAAGCTATTAGACTTTTTTTATAATGACTATAATAAAAAAGTCTAAACCTTATAAAGATTTAGACTTTGATTTTTATTACCAAGTTACAATATATTCTGTATAAATATAACCCTTGCTTATAGATTTAGTCATTTTTACTTTAGAGCCGTTAGGATATTTAAATCTGAATATATTTTTTATCATCTCATCATAATAAGTTTCTATCATAGAATCATAATTAGGGAAATAATGCAAATGATAGATAATTCTTCTTCTCTCAGCCTTAACAACCTCAACATGGATATTCTTAAACATCTTTTTAGTGAAATTAACAAATACATCAGCTAAAGCATTCTTTTTTGCTATCTTAATAAACATCTTTTTAAAGAAATTAAATTTTTTGAAGTCATATCTAGCTTTTTCTCTAACACCCTCTCTAGATCCATCATAGAACTCATCCATTATTGAAGTCATAGGTATAAAGCATGATGAAGATAAAGGATATTTCTTTCTAAATTTAGTTTTCTTAACATCACTAAATATTCTTTTACATTCTTCAGGCATTTGTTCTAAAAGTTTTTGGAATTTTTCTTTTCCAAAAGTAGCAACAACAAATTTATAAATACTTTGAACAAAATAATGTCTGCTGTATGCTCTATCGCCCTCATTTATAATCTTGATTTTCTCTTTGATAACTTCTTCAAAATCTTTAATTACATAATTGGACATTTCTTTTTCTAACATATCCACAGAATCGCTCGCAACACTAGAAAGCTGTTCTATTTCTTTTATAAGCCCAAATACATTTCCTATTTGATTACCCATATCCTGAGTTTTAGAAACTATATCATCGCTATTTTGAGATAAAAGCTTCATAGCTTCATCATTTTTCTTAGAAAAATCAGAAAGATTTACTAAATCATCTTTTGCTATGGATATTCTTCCATGCAAATTAGTATACTGTTCTTTAATATCTTTAACCGCATCATATAGGCTTTCTATAGATACGCTTATTTCTTTTGTGGAATCATATTTTTCATCAGCAACTTTTTTTACTTTAGTCATAGTATTAACAAAATTCTGCATCTTAACTAACATATCTTCTGTAGTCACTATTCTTTCTGTCATACTAGACATAATTTGATTCATTTCTTTTTCTATATCTCTTAATATCTTCCAAGCCTTTTCAGACTGCAAGTTTGTAGTAGTAGCCAATTTTCTAATCTCTTCAGCAACAACTGCGAAACCTTTACCTTGCTCTCCAGCATGCGCCGCCTCAATAGCAGCATTCATCGCTAACATGTTTGTCTGCTGTGATATATCAATAGTAGAGTTTACGAAATCTGTAATACCTCTTATAGATGTTATAAGCGATTTTGTAATAGTTTCTGTTTTAACTATTTTTTCCTTACTGTCTTCTGCTATAGCTACAACATGTTCAGATTCTTCTTTAACTTTACCTACAGAAACAGATACTTCCTGCATATCCTTTTGCATTGTCATAGTTAATGAATTAATTTGATTCAAGCTGACAGACTGATCATCAATTTTACTTTGAAGATTATTAGTCATATCATCAATAGATATTAATTCAGCTAAACTAGATGCTATAATTTTATATATTTCTAAATTACTTGTCTCTACATGTTTAAACTCTGTTTGCTGTGAAGATATATTATCGATTATAAGTCCAACTGATTCTGTCATAGCACCTGCTGACTCAGATATATCTACCATCTTATCTTTTAAAGCATTACTCTGCTCTTTTGATACTTTAAGAGTTTTTGATACGCTTGAAAATACATGCTGTACCATATCAAAAAATATTCTTATCCAAGTACTCAAATCTCCAAGAGAGTCTCTTGAATGAATCTTACTCACATTAACAAATATATTATTATCAAATACACCCGATTCCAATTCCTGAGATATCTTATCTAATGGCTTTAATGATATAGGTATAGTAATATTCAAAACTACTATTATAATTATGATGGCAACTATTAATATTAAGAATATTGTATTATTAGTTGTAACAAGTACATTATAGAAAAAGCTTGTAGGAACATACATAAATATATTATAAAAGCCGTTTTCAAACTGCTTAAAGAATAATGTGTAATTTTCATTTCCTACTTTATAATTTTCTCTTACTCTTACATTAGTATAAAAAGTAGTATTATCTATAGCATTATTTATCCATTCTATATCTTTCAAATTACTTAATATATAATTAGGATTATCATGATAAACTATTTTTTTATTTCTTGAATCAAAAATAACTGTATTAAAAGGACCTGTTTTTACTATATTTGTAAACATTTCATAAACTATATCTAAAGAAACATCAGATAAAGAAACTCCTATAAGATTATCATTTATACTTGAATATATAGGAGATGAAAAAGAAATAACTTTTTGAGGCTTATCAATATTCTTTAAATAAGGTGAAGAATAATAAATACTTCTAGGTCTTTTTGATTCTCTATTCCAATTCTCAGGAAGGGCCAAAGAATAAAATTCTTCAGATGTGTAATTATCATTAGCATTTTCTATTTTAGGCTGCATATTGCCTGTATCACCTACATCATATAGATAAAGTGAATAAATTCCCCTCATATACGGATTATTTGCTATAATATTAGGTTCAAAATATATTCCATTAGCTATAACATGATGCAAACCTGTCTGAGCTTTATGGAATCTGTATATTATCTTTCTAAGATTGGCAGCAACATCAGCAACACTGCCAGTAGAATATAAATCATAAGATACTGTAGCTATATCGGATAAGGAAACCGTACCTACACTAGTTGAAGAAAATATATTATCAAAAGTAGAAGAAACATCATAAAAATAGTTCTGCGAAATATTCATAGCAGAATTATACAATGCCTCTCTATTCGTTCTCGTATTTATAAAAATAGTAGGCGATAATGCCAAAATTACAACGATAACAACTAATAAAAGTACCTTATTTTTTAAGCTCATAGAAAAAACCTTATATTAATTAAAAAAATTATTACTTAACTTATCGGATATTTTTACTTTATTATTGAGAAAGTGCATATTATTTTTTTATAAACTTTCTTGTCAATCTTCCTTTAAACATATTAAAAAAAGATGTAAAATCATCATTTCTTAATATAACATTTAATATGGAATATGACAGCACTCCAATTAGTATTACTATGAATACTTTAAATATAAAAAATATCCTAGAATCGGAAGTATTAGATAATAAATAATATTTAATTCCATAAACAGAAGCAGCCATAAATAAACTTGATAATAAAGTTTTTATAACTTCAATCTTTTTACTTACTATCGATTTTACCGCCATTCTTTTCATAAGTAATATATATAGTATACAAAAAGATACAATATTTGCAATAACACTTGATATAGATATTCCTATAATATCGAATTTAAATATATAAACACATAAATAATTACTAA
>CALXXQ010000209.1 GCA_944392715.1 uncultured Brachyspira sp. | reverse complement strand
TCATCTTTTGAAGAAAATTTCATTATAATATTTCCTATTGCCTGTGTGCCATTATAGAATTCTTCTACTTCATCTTTGATGTTTTTTAATATATTTAATTCTAATATTTTATTTTTTAATTCATTATCTATAAATATATCTTTTAAAATACCATTTTTTCTAGAATGTATATTATAATAAGCATAATATCCATTTGGTTCAACCATTTTTAAATCATCTATATAATCTCCAACAGCTGCTTTCATTGTATATTCAGCTAAATTAATTCCTGTAGCATAATTTATTGATTGTGGTATAGAATTACCACCATTTCTAGGAGTAATTTCCATTATGTAAATATCATTTTTGCTATATCTAAGCTCTAAATTATAAGCTCCTGTATTCATATTGAGCAAGTCAAATAATCTTTGAATTTCTTTATCTATTTTTATTTTTAAATAATGATTTATATTGTATGGATAACATATTGCTAATATAGTATTTTTATAAAAATATTGGTTGGCTAAACATCTAAATTTGAGTTTTCCATTTATAGAAAACAAGTCACCTTCTATTTGAGGTAAATCTATGTATTCTTCAATAATAAATCTTTTTTGAATTGAAAAAGATAATGCATATTTTATTTTTGACTCTAATTCTTCTTTTTTGTCTACTTTCGTTATCCCTCTACTACTATCTGAATCTACTGGTTTTACCATAACAGGAAAATTAAAATTACTTGAATCTTTTATTGCTTCTTCTATATTAATATATCCTTTAGCATTTGGACAATTGAATCCATTATCTTTTAAAAATTTTCTAAACAAATCTTTATTTGTTAATATCTCTACTGATAAAATTGGATGATGTCCTGGTAGGTTCATTTTTTCAGCCACATAAGCAACTGTATTGGCTGCTTGGTCTGGAGCAGTACCAACTATACCGTCTATTGTTAATTTTTTTGCTAATTTTAATACTTCTTCTTTATTTAAAACACTAACTTCATAATATTCATCAGCAAATTTATGTCCTGGATTATTAGGTCTATTGTCACATGTTATAACATAATACCCTAATTTTTTTGCTGTTTGTATTAAGTAGATTTGACCGTATGTTCCACCTAAAAATAGTATTTTTTTCATAATTTCTTATTAGTCCCATAGGTTATTAATTTCTCTATCATATAAAAGTTGATATTCATATGCTAATTCTTTGTTAACTAAGCAAGGATTTGAAAACATATTGAATTGTAAATTTGTATTATATTCAAAATTATCATTTTCTAAGTCTACTGATATATAATTTCTTGACATTAAATCAAATATTAGTAATACATTATAACAATTTCCTAAGTAATATACTTTTTTAAAAAAATTAATTTTACTATTATAAGGAACTGGTATTATGCATTGTGATATAATTTTTCCACTATCTAATATTCCATTAACCATATGCATAGTTACTCCAGAAAACTTTACATTATTTTCTAATTGATCTTCAAGTGGATTAGCTCCTTTAAAAGATGGTAATATAGATGGATGTAAATTAACTGTAAATATTTTAGAATATAATTCTGAAGTTACTATTTTCCCAAAATTTAAAATAACAAAATTACAATCTTTAAAATAATTATATGCTTCAATACAGAATAAATTTCTATCTTTAAAATCAATTTTTTTTACAGTAAAATTTTCTTTTATAGCTCTTTCATAAGCTAAACAGTTCCTACTAGCTAAAATTTTTATATCATTTTTTGTTAAAAGATTTTTATTTAGTAAAATATTTAAAGCATCATATACACCATATCCAGCTCCAGAAAATATAATTCCTATTTTCATATAATTACCTTTTATTTCATATTTCCTACAATATAAATAACAGCGCATTATTCAGGGCAAGTTTTACCATATTCATATAAAGCTTTACAAAATTCACTACGCCAATCTTTTTCAACACCTTCTCTTCCCCAACCATATCCACTATTCCATAATCCATTTTCTATAAACCAATTCATTTGAACATCAGTGAATGGTTTATACATAATACCTCCTGTTTTTATAATATTTAATCCAAAATTTTCAATTTCTTTTTTTAAATCATATATATTATATAGTTTTTTAACTCCTCCAACTTCTGCATTATATTTACTTAATTCATATCTATTTTTTAATGTCCCCATATACTCAGCTATTCTTTTATTAACAGCATCAGCATTAGATACTTGTATTATTATAACTCCATCTTTTTTTAAAAATTTAATAGCACTTTTTAAAAAATTTTCTCTATCTTCTATACAATTATATACAGCCAATATAGATATTGTATCAAATAATTCATTACTTTCAAAATTTTCAATAAAGTTATTATAAAAATCTATATTTTTATATTTTTTCTTAGAAATTTCATATTGTTCTTTTGATGGTTCTATCCCTACAGTTTTTTTAAAATATTTAGATAAAATATTAGTTATATAACCATCATTGGAACCTATATCTAATAATGTTTCACCATATTTATTTTCTATACATGATATAGCTTGATAATATCCTAATATATTTACAAATTGATTTTCATTTTCTCGAGTAAATGGAAATTTGTATTCTATATCTTTATGCATATTATTTCCCCTTAAATTTTAAAATAAAAAGCAGCTGCATAAACTATTAAAGTTTATGCAGCTGCTTGACTTTTATAAAATAATAAATTAGTATATAAACTATATATAAGAACGTTCTGTTCTGTTCTGTTCTGTTCTGTTCTGTTCTGTTCTGTTCTGTTCTGTTCTGTAAAAATTATTATATAAATTTAATATATTTTCATCTTTCAATGCCGGATTAGAATATTCATTAAAGTTAACTTTTGATAAAAAAGTAACTTTTTTTTCTTTTAAATTAAAATTAATCATATTTTCTTTTATAAGTTCTATATATAATAGAACTAAATAAGTTTTTTCTAAATAAGAAATTTTTTTAATGTATTCAAAAGATGAATTAAAAGGTATAGGTTTAATTATTTGTCCTATCATATTACCGCCATCAATTGTTTCATCTACTAAATGTAAAGAAGCACCTAAAAAATGAATTTTGGATTCGAATGCTCTAGTTAATGGCCTACTACCTTGAAAAGCAGGTAATAATGATGGATGTATATTTACAGTTGGAATTTTTGAATATAATTCATCACCTATTAATCTTGAATACAATAAAAGTACTGCTTCACAATCTGAAAAATATTCAGATGCTTTATTTGAAAATTCTTCTTTATTAGTCCAATATATTTTTTGAGTATCTATATTTCTTATTTTAGCAGTTTCAAAAGCTTCACAATCTCTATCTACTAAAATTTTTATATCATTTTTAGAGATATAATTTAATTCAGATAAAATATCTAAAGCACTAAATACAGGCGAACCTCCTGCTGAACAGATAAACCCAAATTTCATATTATATCCTTAATTATAAAATATTCTTTATACAATTTACTACTCTGTCAACATCACTTTCTGTTATGTCGTGATAACAAGGTAAATTGACCCCTCTTTCATATAAAGAATAAGCAATATTATTTTCTTCTTTCAATAGCATTTTTTTATTATCAACACTATCTTTAAATACTAAAGATAGTGGCCAAAAAAATACTCTTCCATCTATATTATTATTTTTGAACTCTTCTAAAAGCTTTTCCCTATTAAAATTAATATTATCATCAAAAATAGCTGTAGTCATCCAATAACTATTTCTACAGTTTTCAGGTGTGTAATTTAGTTTTAATGGAAGAGATTTTAATTTTTCTTTATATAAATTAAATATTTCTATTTTTCTATTTACAAGTTCATCTATCCTTTCCATTTGTGCACATCCAATAGCAGCTTGTATATTAGACATTTTATATTTGAAGCCGATAACATCAAACCAAAATTGTTTATATTGATTAGGACGTCTTCCATGATTTGATAAAGTTATTACTTTATTATAAAGATTTTCATCATTAGTTGCAAACATTCCACCTTCACCTGTTGTTAAGGTTTTAGTACCATGGAAAGAAAATGTAGAAAATAAACCAATAGATCCTGCTTTCTTACCTTTATAAATAGAACCCAATGCTTCAGCTGAATCTTCAATAATTGGGATATTATATTTTTTTGATATATTTAAAAGCTTATCCATATTACATAAATTACCATAAATATGAACAGCAATTATAGCTTTAGTTTTTTCATTTATTGCTTTTTCTACTTTTTCTATATTTATACACCAATCATCTTTATTTACATCAACAAGAACTGGAGTAGCACCTAAATAAGTTATTGGCGCTATTGAAGCTACCCAAGTAATATCAGGTGCTATAACTTCATCTCCTACTCCGGTATTTAAAGCAGCTAATCCCATATGTAAAGCGCCTGTGCAACTAGATGTAGCTATAGTATATTTCACACCTAAATATTCTTTAAACATATTTTCAAATTTATTAATATATTCATAGCATTTGCTTCCCCATCCATTCTTTGCAGCATCTGTAGCATAATCCACTTCTTTTTGTGTAATAGATGGTTTAGAATAGTATATTTGATTCAAATGCATAAAAACCTCATTTGATTTTATTATATTTCTATATAGAAATAAATTATATATGATTTTTAACTGTTTTTCAATCTATTTTATATAAATTAATTTAAATAAAATATGGAGCATTCTTATCCTTTTCACTAATAATAATATTATCTTTATTAGGCCAATCTATATTAAAATAAGGGTCATTATATCTTATATGACCATATGCTTCTGGAATAAATTCTGAACTTAAAAAATATGATACTATACTATCATCTTTAAGAGTTTGAAATCCATGTGCAACATACGGAGGAATATATATCATTTTACCATTATCTTCACTCAATTCAACTGTAAAAACTTTTCCATAAGTTGGAGAATCTTTTCTTATATCTACAATAACATCAAATATTCTTCCTTTCAAACATCTAACAATTTTTATTTCAGGATATGGTTCTTTTTGATAATGTAATCCTCTTATAATACCTTTAAATTTGTTAAAACTAATATTAGATTGTATTAAATTAAAATTTAAATTATACTTTTCTAATTCCTTATTATCAAATGTTCTTAAAAAATATCCTCTTTCATCTTCTATATAGTTATTTGATAAAATAAAGCTGCCATTTATTATAGTTTTATCTATTAACATATTATAATATAATCCTTCTTTATTATTTTATAATTGAAAATCAGGTATATTTTTATCCTTTTCACTAATAATAATATTATCTTTAATTGGCCAATCAATATTAAAACTTGGATCATTCCATCTTAAATATCCATATGCATCAGGTACAAAAGAAGCTCCAACGAAATAACATATACAAGTATTATCTTCTAAAGTTTGAATGCCATGAGCAACATATGGAGGAATATATATCATTTTACCATTATCTTCACTCAATTCAACTGTAAAAACTTTTCCATAAGTTGGAGAATCTTTTCTTATATCTACAATAACATCAAATACTTTTCCACGAATACAACGTACCACTTTTATTTCCCCATAAGGGGCTAATTGATAATGCATACCTCTTAATGTTCCTTTTTTTACACTATAACTCATATTAGATTGTTTGACTTCAAAATCAATACCAACTTTTTTAAGCTCATCATTACAGAAAAGTCTTAAAAAATATCCTCTTTCATCTTCTATATACATATTTTGTATAATATAAGCACCTTCTATATTAATTTTTTCAATTATCATGCAATACTCCTATAATTTTTATACGAGTATTGACTTTTAATGTAATATATAATATATATATCAAATATATATTTATTTTCTCTTCTATAAATTCATAAAAAATTTTATACGTATAATCTATCATTTTATCATTAATACCAGGATAAACACCAATCCAAAAAGTATTATTCATAATAAAATCTGAATTTTTAAGATCTCCAACAACTCTATAATTCCTTCCTATCATATAAGGCTGTTTAATTATATTTCCTGAAAATAATAATCTAGTAGCTATTTTCTTTTCATTAAGATATTTTATCAAATCTTTTCTATTAAAAGGAGCTTCACTTCTTATACTTATAAGAAAACCAAACCAAGAAGGATCACTATTCTCTTGAGCTTTAGGTAAAATTAAATATTTACTAAATTTTTCTAATTTTTCTTTAATTTTTATAAAATTCTCTTTTCTTTTTTCTATAAATTTATTTACTTTTTTTAGCTGTGATACACCGCATGCTGCTTGCATATCTGTAATTTTTAAATTATAACCTAAATGTGAATATATATATTTATGATCATAACCTTCAGGTAAATCACCCAATTTTTGAGTAAATCTTTGATTGCAAGTATTATCACATCCTGGAGCACACCAACAATCACGTCCCCAATCTCTAATACTTTCCATAGCTTTTTTTAGTATAGGATTATTTGTTAATACTGCTCCGCCCTCTCCAATGGTTATATGATGAGCTGGATAAAAACTCAAAGTAGCTATGTCGCCGAATGTACCAACTTTTTGATTATTATAAGTTGTACCAAAAGCATCACAGCAGTCTTCTATGAGCCATAAATTATATTTATTACAAATTTCCTTAACCTTATTTAAATTAAATGGATTTCCTAAAGTATGTGCTAAAACGATAGCTTTTGTTTTAGATGTTACTGCATTTTCTAATTCATCAACATTTATATTATATGTTTCTAATTCAACATCAACGAATACTGGAACTAAATTATTTTGAAGTATAGGATTTACAGTTGTTGGAAATCCTGCAGCTACTGTGATAACTTCATCTCCCGCTTTTAATGCTCTTTCTTTAAGTAAATGACTTGTCAAAGAAGTTATAGCTATTAAATTAGCAGAAGAACCAGAATTGCAAGTTAAAGAATATTTAACATTAAAAAAGTCTTTAAGACCTTTTTCAAACTCATCATTAAATCTATATGTAGTAAGGTGAAAATCTAAAGCACTATCAACTAAAGTTGCTATGTCATCTTCATCAAATATTCTTCCAGAAACAGGAATTGATGTTTTACCTTCTATAAATTCTTCTTGATTATATTTTTCTCTAGAATATTTTCTAACTAAATCTAATATTTCATTTCTATCCATTTATTAAATCTCCCTAAATATTATTTTTCCCATTCTGGAGCAAATTGTTGATTAATTTGTATAAAAGATAATTCATTATTCCAATTGGCATGAGATGATTGAAAGCATCTTTTACATTCATTACACATATTATTTTGATCATTTACATTTTTTCTAAATTCTTGAAATTCTTTTCCGTTCCACATGTCATCAAAATTATTATAATTTTCAAAATTAAGAAATTTAACAGCTGTAGATTGACATGGCCTAACCCAACCATCAGATGCCAAGAAAAAGTCTCTCCATGCAACAAAACAATCTTTATGATATTTATCTCCTGCTATATCTTCACCTTGAATATAAGGAAGCTTTAACTTAATATTCAATTTTTTTGATAGTTCTTCAGCTTCATTAAAAATTTTTATTACTTTATCTTGTTTATTATATAAAGTTTCATTCAGTAAATTATCTGTAAACACAGTTAAATAAACACCCTTAACTTCTTCAAGACCTATATCATAAGCAAGTTCTATTAATTGAGGAAGTTCTTCTATATTTGAATCCATCAATGCCATAACAAAATTCATATAAGGATAACTTAAGTTTCTTTCTTTTTTTTCTTTAACTATATCCCTTATATTTTTTACTATTAAATTAAAATTACCTCCAAATCTTATTCTATCATTAGTTTCAGCTTTTGCTCCATCTAAACTGATAGCCATAATATCAACTTGATAATCAAATAAAGCATCTTTTATTTTATCTAATCTCATACCATTAGTAACAAAATATTTTCTTACTGGAAAATCACTCAAATACTTTAATATTTCTATAAAATTAGGATGCATAGTTGGCTCTCCCCAACCAAATAATGTTACTTCTTCTATTTTATCTAAAATATTTTCTAATTTCTTAAGATAATCTAATTTAAAAACAGTAGGAGCAAACTCTGCTTCATCTCTTCCACACATTATGCATTTTAAATTACAAGCATTAGTTAATTCTAGTACAAGCCTTTGTGGATAAGATTTTAATATAGTTGCTTTATTATCCATTTCTTCACTATTTAATTTTGTATTATCTATTTGTTTTTTAGTTAATTCTCTAGTTTGTAATAATTCTTTAGTTTTTGATCTTAATAACATTAAGCAGCCTCCTTAATATAATTTTTAAGAAGACTTATATTTTTATAATCAAAAACTACTTTTTGAATATAAAAATCAATTTTATTATTGACTTTATTTTCATTATAATATTTAATAAACTTATGTATTTCTGTTCTGTTCTGTTCTGTTCTGTTCTGTTCTGTTCTGCATATATTCTTTTATCTGCATATTTGTTATTGAGTATAAATCTCTATTATTTAGATATTCTTTATACCAAATAGCTGTTTGTTCAATAGCATCTTTTGTATTAAATATCTCTTTCCAATTTAATTCTTTTCTAATCAAAGATGAATCTAAAAATAATAAATTATTTTCTTTATTGTTTTTTTGAGTTTTTATATTATACATACCTTTTCCTATTATTTTTATAAAAATTTTAGTTATATTTTCTACTGTATATTCATTTCCTGTATATATAGGGGCTAAGTTATAACTATCAGATATATTGTATTTATTATTTGTTAAATTATAAGCAAATAACAAATATCCATAAATAACATCTAAAACATATTGCCATGGTCTTATACTATTTGGATTTCTTAATTCTACAGGCACCCCTTTTTCTAAAGATCTAACTATATCTGGTATAATTCTATATTTAGAAAAATCTCCTCCACCTATAACGTTACCAGCTCTTGCAACACCAATATTTTTATCTTTTAAAAAAGACTTTTTGTAACTTTTGACTATTAATTCAGCACATGCTTTAGATGAAGAGTATGGATCATCTCCACCTAATGTATCATTTTCTCTATATCCCCAAATCCATTCTTTATTTTCATATACTTTATCAGTGGTAATAATAATAGCACATTCTAAATTGTTTAATTTTCTAATTGATTCTAATATATTAATAGTACCTAAAATATTAGTTTCATAAGTATTTATAGGATCATTATAACTTTCCAGTACTATAGGTTGTGCTGCCAAATGCAAAATTATATCAGGATTAATTTTATATACTATTTTTTTTATATTTTCTAAATTTCTAATATCTTCAATATACGAATCTATATCACAATGTAAATTAATTAGATTATATAATGATAATTTTTCAGGATTTAAAGATATTCCATACACTTTAGCCCCTGTATTAATTAAAAATTTTGAAAGCCAACTTCCTTTAAAACCAGTATGACCTGTTATTAATACTTTTTTATTTTTAAAATAATTAAATATATTTATTATTTCCAAGTTTTCCATAGAGCATTTCCTTTATTCCACATATCTTCAAGTAAAGATTTATCTCTTTGCGTATCCATACATTGCCAAAAACCTTCATGTTTAAATGCCATAAGTTCATTATCTTTAGATAATTTTTGAAGCGGTTCTTTTTCAAAAATAGTTGAATCATCTTCCAAGTAATTAAATATTTTTTTATTTAGTACAAAAAATCCTCCATTAATATAAGCATTATCTCCTTTAGGTTTTTCTATAAAATCAGTAATTGCATTATTATCATTAATTTTTATAGCGCCCCACCTTGCAGGAGGAAAAACAGCTGTCATAGTAGCAATTTTTCCATGACTTTTGTGGAATTCTAATTCTTTTTTTATATCTACATTTGAAACTCCATCTCCATATGTTAAAAAAAATGAATCTTCATTTTTTAAGTATTCATAAGCTCTTTTTATTCTTCCTCCAGTTTGTGTATTTTCACCTGTATAAATTAAATCTACGATCCAATTATCAACTTCTATATTAGAATCTTTTTTTAGTATTTCAGATATATTATTTTTAAAATCTATCCTCATATCATATAAATGTCTTCTGTAATTGTCAAAAAATTCTTTTATCATGTAACCTTTATAACCTAAAAGTATTACAAATTCATTAATGCCATAATGTGAATAATGTTTCATTATATGCCATATAATAGGACGTCCACCTATTTCTACAAGTGGTTTTGGCCTAATTGTGGTTTCTTCTCCTAATCTAGTACCTAATCCACCTGCTAAAATTACTAATTTCATATTTTAACCTTAAAAATTTTTATTATTTTTTATTATTATTATAATATATTTCTTTACTAAATTCATTAATTTTAAATAATTAAAAATAATGAATTTATATTATATAGCGCATCTTTTTAAAACTGATTTTTATTCCAAAAATAATAATATTAAAATAATACATAGAATTACTTATAGCAAAAATTTTAACATAATTATCAATTTGAGAAATTTTATTATCTAAATATTCCATCTTATCTAAAGAATGAAACCTATATAAATAATCATTGTAATCTTTACTGGATATTAAAGCTAAATAAGAATTATAATAATAATTATTGTAAATAAATCTACTATCTATATGTTTAGCTCTGATTTGAAGCTTATTTGCAAAATCTACCATATTATTATAAAGCTCTCTTTTAAAAATTTCAGAGCTATTTGAATAAAAATTAAAAACAGGGATCCATATCTTATAATATATATCATCTAAAATATCTGTAAAATTATCTTCATAATATTTTAAAGCATCTGTCATATGAATTATTGCACTTAAAACACTCTCTTTGTTAATTTTAACTATATCTGTTAATGAATTTTTTCTTTGTCTATAATAAATTATACTTTTATTATTAAAAGAAATTCTAGGTTGATGAGCCATATATTTAATAGTAAAATTAGAATCTTCACAACCAAATTTAATATTCATAAATTCTATATTTTTATCAATTAAAAATGATCTTCTATATATTTTATTCCAAACATACGGAGCTATAGCATTATAACTAAATATATTTTCAATATATTTCAAATTCCAATCAGATTTATATTCTTTTTTTTTAAAATTATAGTACGAATTATTTATTTTATTACTATTCATATCATATAATTTAATATTTAAAGTAGAAGTAATATCTGAGTTATATTTTTTAGCTGTATTATATAGATTTTCAAAATAGTCTAATGATATATAATCATCAGAATCTATAAATCCTATATACTCACCTTTAGAGAATTTTATACCTGTATTGCGTGCAGGTCCTAAACCTTTATTAATATCATGTTTAATTATTTTTATTCTCTTATCTTTTTTTACATACTCTTCTAATATATTATAACTATTATCTGTACTGCAATCATCTACACAAATTATTTCTATATCTTTTAATGTTTGGTTTATTATACTATCAATACATTGTCTTAAATATTGCTCAACATTATAAACTGGAATAATTATGCTTAATTTTAACATAAATAAAAACCTTTTAATTAAAAATATTATAATTTGATCTTTATACCTAAAATTTTTATAAATTTGTTATTTTTATCATTAGTATTAATAGAAAAAATATTTTTTAGTAAAGAATTTAAACTAAATATTAAAGGTTCATCATAATAATATTTAGTTTTTAAAATTATTTTTATACCTGAAATTTTTATTGTAATATTATAATCATAAATTATAATAGAGAAAAAATAAGGAATAAGTTTTTCTATAAATTTAATATTTCTTTTTATTTTTAAATTTTCATATTCTTGTAATTTTAAATATTCTAAGATAATTTTCCTATCAAAAAAACTTTCTAAAATGTTTAAAAATTTTTCTTTATTATTATTATTAATTATTTTTTCTTTTAAATATCTATACTGGTTATAGTAAGATTTATAATAATAAATTCCATATAAATTTTCCATATTTTGAGTCTTTAAAAATTCTAAAAAATAATAACATGCTTTTGATGAGTTTGCACATAAATAAGAATATCTTTCTAAAGATAAATCATCAGTCTTTCTATTACTTTCTCCAATATCTATATAGTAATAATATAATTCTCTATCTAAAAAAGAATAAGATTTAGCAAAATAAAATATAATTAATGATTGTAAAAGATCCTCAGCATTTATTAGTTTTATATCAGGAATATATTGGGTTGCTTTACTTATTAAATCTCTTTTATAAGCTTTTCCCCACATATTATGAATTATCTTTTCATCTACAAGACTACTTAATAAATAATTTTCATCTATATGATATCTAGCAGATAATCTCCATTGTATGTCTTTTATTTGTTTATTTATATCTTTACCTTTATTTTCATTTGAAAATGCTTTGGCTAAAAAGTATATTATATCTGTTTCTCTTTCTTTGTATTTTTTATTAATTTCTTCTATAGCATTAACATTTAAACAATCATCCGAATCTACATAAGTAATATATTTTCCATTAGAGTTTAAATTACCTGTTTTTCTAGCAAGTAAAAGCCCTTTGTTGTATTCATGTTCTATATAAATTATTCTATTATCATCATAACTTTTCACTATTTCTTTACAATCTCCTAATGAACAGTCATTAACAATAATAATTTCTATATCTTTAAATGTCTGATTGACTATAGAATCTAAACATCTTTTTAAATATTTTTCTGTATTATAAACAGGTATTATAATAGAAATAAATGTTTTAACTTCTTTTATCATATTTCTTAACTATATTAAAGTATACTAAGTATAATTTCAAGCAATATATCATATTAAATTATTATTTTTCATATATTCAAATATAATTTGTCTTATTCCGCTTGATAAAGCTAATCCTTTATCATTTTTAAAGTGATTTTCTAGTATTTTTTTATGTTCATTATTTATTTTTATTACAATAGTACTTTCTAATTTCTTTTTCACATTATTAGACATTTTATTTGCATCTTTAAAAAGATTAGAGCTATTTATTTGTTCTAGTAAGGTATTATTATCTTTGTTTATAGGCATATTATTCTCCTATTATATCATTCACGATTTTTTCTAATTCTAATATAGAATTACTTTTAGGATAGTATTCAAATATTGTTTGATGATATTTTTGACTATCTGCTATTTTTCTATCTTGTCCTACTTTATAAATTTTATATTTTTCTAAATTTTCTAGTATATTTAAATATTGTTTATGTGTTTCAAATGATTTATTAATGAGATTTAATATTATTTTGTTGTATTTTATATTTTTTCTATAGGACTTATTAATTTTTTGTAATTCATTATAAAATAATTCTATACCATCAAATGAAAAATATTCAGGTGTAATAGGTGTAATAACTTCATTTATAGCAATTAGTATACATCTTTCTAGTTGGCTAATAGATGGACTTAAATCGTATATAGCATATTCAAATCCTAGTTTTTGTAATTCTACATTTAGATCTTCAAATATAAATGGTTCTTGGAATAATTTTGTCTCAGCATAATTTTTTAAATTACTATCTTTAGATTTTGTTGGTAAAATATAAAAATTATCTTTTATTTTCTTTATTGCATGTCCTAATGGTTGACCTTGTAGACAATCAGCAAGTTCATAGTCTGTTGTTTCTTTTAAAAACCAATTACTTGAATTAGCTTGTATATCACAATCTATTAATATAGTTTTTTTATTTTCACTTATTTTATATGCTATATTTCCCGAAAGTGTAGTTTTTCCTACACCTCCTTTTAAAATATGTAAAGCTATTGTTTTTATCATGTCTTACCTTTTATATTATATTATTACAATAAAAATATAATATTATAATATAATATTATATTTTTATTGTAATAATATAATATATTATAATACAAAAGTCAATATTTTTATTTATGTAATTTAAATTTATTTTTTATTATATTAATTTAAAATAATTAACAAAGCGTTTCAAAATTAATTATTTTTTAATTCTAAACGTTTCAAAATAAACTACTTAACGTTTCAAAATAAACTACTATTTTTCTTTTACGTTTCAAAATAAACTACTTAATAATTTTTCTATAATTGTATGAAAAAATATTATTTGTTTTTTTTATTTTTTATTGTATAATAAAAAGCAGTAATTTAAAAAGGTTTTTTCAATGGGGAATATTTTATCTTTTATCTTTTCTATAAATAAAAATGAAAAATATACAATTATTAGAATTTTAGGAATAAAAATTACTTTTAAGAAAAATGTTAAAGAAATTCATATAATAGAAATAAAAAGATTAGATGACTTTTTAATAAATTCTATAGAATCAAATCTAAGAGAAACTAGAAGAATACAAAATGAAACAAATTTAGATATTGAAAATATTTTGTCAGAATTATCATCCTTAAAAAAAGAAATAGAGACCCTTAAAAAGGGGATTAAATAATGAATAAAAATGTATCTATAATTATTAATACTCTTAATAGAGGTCATACATTAGAGAATACACTTAAATCATTATTTTATTTAGATTATGAATATGACTTTGAAGTTATAGTTGTAGATAGTAATTCAACAGATAATACTTCTGAAATTTTAGATAAATATAAAGATAATATAAAAATAGGAAAATGTGATGTTCATAATTTATCTGTGTCAAGAAATATTGGAATTGCTATGGCAAGCTCTAATTATATAGCATTTATTGATGATGATGCCATACCAGAACCTGAATGGCTTACCAACATAATGAAAGGTTTTAATAGAGAAGAAGTAGCGGGAGTTGGTGGACCTGTATATGATAATACAGGGGTAAAATTTCAGGTAAAAAGAGTAATTTCAAATAGGTTAGGAAATGATTTAGAAAATATTACAACTTTAATTTCATATCCTAATTGTTTTTCTTTTTCATCTGTTATTGGATGTAATTCTATTTTTAGAAAAGATTATGTTTTATCTGTTGGTGGATTTAATGAACAGTATGATTATTTTTTAGATGAAACTGAATTAGTAGCCCGTTTAGTAGATGCAGGCTATTGCATAGAATATATTGATAATGCGTTTATACATCATAAGTTTGCTAAAAGCGATATTAGAAATGATAAAAAAGTATTTATGGATTATAGTAAGAATATAAAAAATCTTATCTATTATATAAATACATATAAGTATATTATTAATAATGATATTCTTGTAGAAAATGAAATTAATAGGGTAAAAGAATCTGTTTTAAATGGATGTAAAAATGCATTTAAAAATAAGTTATATACTAAAAATGAATATGATCATGCTGTTAAATCTTTATATATTGGTTTAGAACAGGGAAAAAGAGATTTAGAAAGAGGGTATCACCTTTTTATAAAAAATGAGACATTAAATAATTTTAAATCTGAATTTAAAAAATTCAATACTTATTTGAATAAAAAAGATAGACTTACAATATGTTATTTAGTTAATGAATATTATCCTGATATAAAGGGAGGAATAGCTAGATTTATTTATATTTTGGCTAGAGAAATAGCTAATAAAGGTCATCAGGTGCATGTTATAACTTTAACAAGAAATAATATAGAAACAGTTGATTTTGAAGAAAATGTTTGGGTACATAGAATAGGAGTTAATAATTATCCAAAAAATCTCTTAGAATATGATACAGAATTTAATAATTATAATACCAATAGAATGAATGTATTGTATTCACATTATAATGAAATTTTAAATATAAATAAAAAAAGAAAAGTTGATATTGTTCAAACTCCAATATGGGATAGTTTAGGATTTTATGCTATTTTTGATAAAAGGTTTAATTTTGTAGTTACATTGCATACTAGCATGAGAACTGTACATGGACATTATGAACAAATAAGTGATGAGCTTTATTTTCATATTGAGTTAGAAAAGTATTTGATGAAAAATACTAAATATATAGTTTCAAATAGTAAAGCAATAGAAGAAAAATTTGAAGAGTATTATGGTAAAGATATTTGTAATGGTAAGGCTTTTTTAATTCCGCATGGTGTAGAAGATATAAATTCAAGTGAATTAAAAAATACAAGAAATGATGATAATATAGAGATATTATTTGTTGGTAGATTAGAATATAGAAAAGGAATAGATGTTATATTTAAATGTATTCCTGATATATGTAGTAAATATAAAAATGTTGTATTTAGATTTGTAGGGGATGATTCTATTTATGTTGAATCTATAAAAAGTACATATAAAAATTATTTTTTATCTAATTATAAAGATTATATTGATAAAGTTATTTTTGAAGGATATGTAGAAGAAGAAGAATTAATAAATAGATATTTTAATTGTGATATTTTTATATCTCCATCTAGATTTGAATCTTTTGGGTTAATATTTCTTGAGGCGATGATTTTTTCTAAACCTGTTATAGGTACTAATATTGGAGGAATGCCTGAAGTTATTGAAAATGGGGTTAGCGGTTTTTTAATAGAAAATGAAAATCATAATGATTTAAAAGTTGCATTATCTAAATTAATAGAAGATGAAAATTTACGTAAGACCATGGGAGCAAATGGAAGAAAATTATTCGAGAGTAAATTTACATCAGAAATAATGGCAGATAATTTTATTAATTATTACAGGTCAATAATAGGAGATTAATATGGATTTATTTAATTCTGAAAATTATAAAAATGAATCTTTGAATACTTTATTAGAAAATGATAAATTGATAAAATATAATTTAATGTCTGAGGAAGAAAGAAAGTTTTTTAATGGAGTGTTGCATAAATTACAGCCCAAAAAAATTGTAGAAATAGGAGTTGCAGCGGGAGGAAGTTCAGCGGTAATATTGAATGCTATAAAAGATATTGAGGGCTCTCAATTATATTCTATTGATTTGGCAAATAATCAAGCTTATGCAAATAATAAACCTACTGGTTTTTTAGTAGATGAAGAATTTCCTAATTTAAAAAGTAAATGGAAATTGTATACAGGTGGTATGGCTTTCGATTTTATTGAAGATATTGGTGATGGTATAGACTTTGTACTTTTAGATGCAGCACATAATAATCCCGGTGAAATATTAGATTTTTTAGTTGTTTATCCATTTTTAAAAGAAAATGCTACAATTGTTATACATGATACACAGTTGCATACATTTAATAGTGGTTATGCAGAAACTTGCTGTGTTTTGTTTAGTGCTTTAGTTGGAGAAAAGTATTATCCATTATCTGAGCAAAAAAGTTGCGGAATATCTAATATAGGGTGTGTTATTTTAGATAAAAGTATGAAGGATAATTTATTAAATATATTTTTATTAATAACTTTAAGATGGAATTATTTATTAGATTTAAATATGAATAGTAGATTATTGAAGTTTTTAAATAAATATTATGATTCTAGTTTAGTAAATATTTATGAAAAATCATTTATTCATTATTATAATTTAATAATGCAAAATAGCTTTAATCAAGCTAATAATAAAGAAATGGATAAAGAAATAGATAAATTAGAAATTAGGTTAAATAAACTTATAGATTATATAGCTTGGTGGATGCCTGTAAAAAAATGGCGTAATAATTTTAGAAATAAAATACTAGGACAGGACAGGACAGGACAGGACAGGACAGGACAGGACAGGAGTTAGTATATGCCTAAATAATACATTAATAAATATAAAATTTCAACCTATACAACAGTAAAATATGTTGTATAGGTTTTTTTATTTTAAAAATTCAAGGAGATTATAATGGATGAGCAAAAAATAAATAAAATATGTTGGTGGATACCTATTAAAAAATTTAGAAATAGTTTTAAAGAAATTCTTTATTTATATTCTAATAAGGAAAAAATGATGACTTTCCTTGAAAAAAATAATGCAGAAAAAATATATAAATTAGTGGATATAATGGAACATTCCATTAATTTAGTAAATGAAATTAATGATCAAGAATTGCAAAAAAAAATTTTAAAGGAAAACTTAAAGCAAATAGAGATAGAAATTTCATCTTTTTGTAATAGAAAATGTTGGTTTTGTCCAAATTCGTTTATAGATAGATATTCAAAAAAAATAGATCTTTCAGAATCTATATTTTTAAAAATAATTAATAATTTAAAAGAAATAGAATTTGATGGTAATATATCTTTTCATAGGTTTAATGAACCATTAGCAGATAAGAAATTAATTTTGACTAGAGTTAAACAAGCAAGAAATATACTACCAAATACTAGTTTATCAATATCTACAAATGGAGATTATTTAACAAGAGAATATGTAGATGATTTAGCAAATGCTGGAATTAATTATATTTGGTGTTCATATTATTTAAAAAAAGGAGAGGAATTTAGTAATGTAAATGCAGAAAAGGCATGTAAAGAAATGTCTAAAAAATTAGGATTGGAATATGTTATAGATTTTTATGATGATAACAGTTATTATGCAAATTTTTTACATAATGGATTAATAAAATTTCAATATAAAATTATAAATTTTGATAAATTGTGTAATAATAGAGGGGGTACTATAGATAAATTTGTAGATAATATTAGATATAATCCATGTTATAGTCCTTTTGGGGCTATGTATGTAGATTATAATGGATTAGTACTTACTTGTTGTAATACTAGAAGTGATATTGAAGAACATAAAGATCATATATTAGGTGATTTGAATAAAAACAATATTTTTGAAATATTTACTAATAGTAATTATGTAAGAATGAGAAAAGAACTCTATTCTTATAAAGCCAAAAGTGGGGCTTGTAAATATTGTAATTCTTATATAGGTTATGATTTTTTAGATAAATTTTTAAATAAATTATAAAGTTAATTATAACATATATAAATTATATATTTATATATTATTTATATCTTATCTATCTCCCACATGCACATGTATTTATCAGGGGCTGGTGGTTGAGGAGATTCTTTAATTATGAAAATAGGTTTTGGAAGATTAAAAGGTTCTTTCTCAAGGTTTAAGTATCTGCAATCTCCAAGTTTTATATCTTCATTATTATTTTCTAAATATGGCAAACTACTTGCTATAAGGTATTTACTTCCGCTATTTTTTATATTTTCTAATGCTTTTTTTACATAATCTAAAGGTAAATGCTGCAAACAATCTCTAGTAAAGATTAAATCAACCTTATCTAATTTATCATTACATAAATCAATATTTTTAAATTTTATTTTTTCATTTGAATATTTTTCATTATTACTATTTATAATGTCAAGAACAATATCACATCCTGTGTAACTTTCAAAATTATTTACAATTGTTCTCATCCAGTTAAAATCACCGCAAGGTATATCAAGAATTGTTTTTATATTATATTTTTTTATGATCTCTATTAAATCTCCTCTTAAATTTTCAGTACTAGACATTGTAGAGCCTTCTCCTGAAAAACTTTCACTAGAACCCCAATAATTAGTTTTAAATATATTAGTAAAAACAATTTCATTTTCTATATTTAGTTTTTTATTTAAAATTTTTATATTGTTTTCTAATAAATTTATTTTATTAATTGCATTATTATATTCATTGAAAAATTCTCTTATATGAGCTCTTACTTTTTTTATTGGTATCCACCATATTATTTCATTTATTTTTTTTTCATCCATTTTGTTTCCCCATTTTTTTTGCAAAAAAAATCACATACTATAAAAAAATAGTATGTGATTATAATAGCATTTATTAAAAATAATATTATTTATGTGTTTTGTGTTTTGTGTTTTGTGTTTTGTGTTTTGTGTTTTGTGTTTTGTGTTTTAATCATAATAGTATTATTATATATTGATTTGCAAAAAAATCAATATGTTTTTATGGCTTTAAAGTTTTGGGCATCTAAAATACATATTTTATTAATATAATTCTGTATATATTCTATTAATTTACTACTATCTTCATTAGGAATTGGATGAAATTCACCAAATAGATATTCTGTATTGTTTAATATTTCTTTTTTAGTATTATATAGAATTTCATATTCAGCACCTTCGCAGTCTATTTTTAATAATTTTATATTATTTATATTATATTTTTCTATTATATTATTTAAAGATATTGAGTGTCCTATTTCTTTTTTAAAAAGTGAAGTGTAATTTTCATATCCTGATATTCTAGAAGCACCCTGATTAAGTATATCTGATATTAATTCTAAGTCTCTTTCATCTTTTGTTACTGCTAAATTATGAGCTGTTATTATTCCATCAGGAATTTTATTAATTTCTATGTTTCTTAATAAGTTTTTATAATTATTTTCTATTGGTTCAAAAGAATATATTTTTAAAAATGGATATTTTTTTGCTAGAAATATAGATACCATTCCTAAATTTGCTCCTATATCTATTACAATATCCCCTTCTTTAAATTCTATATCATTTAAATATTTATAATCTCCTTCATTAATTTCATTAGTAACATATTCTACTGCTTTTGAAGTAGAAACATCATAAAATGACATATCTATTCCATGTAAATTAACTTTATGTACAATAAATTCATTTGATATTTTATTAACTATGATTTCTTTCATTAAATTATATTCATTAAAAAATTCTCTTATATGGTTTCTTACTTTTTTTATTGGTATCCACCATATTATTTCATTTATTTTTTTTTCATCCATTTTATTTCTCCATTTTTTGCAAAAAAAATCACATACTATGAAAAAATAGCATGTGGTTATAATAGTATAATATATTAAAAATAATATTATTTATATGTTGTGTGTTGTGTGTTGTGTGTTGTGTGTTGTGTGTTGTGTGTTGTGTGTTGTGTGTTGTGTTCATAATATTATTAATTATATATTAAATTGTAAAAAAATCAAGTTTTCATTAATATTTACATTAGTTTATTAATTTAAATTTTGGTAAATTCTTTATATCTTTATCTCTATGAAGTGATATAACTATAGTATTATTTTTTATTTTCAAAGCATGCGGTAATACATTAATTTTATCTATTAGTCCATCATGTCCCATTTGATTAAATAATTCTAAGCCTTTTTTTATGAAATTAAATGCTTTACTTCTATCTTTTAGAAATATATTATTGCCTTTTAATTGTGTATTTTGTCTGAAACATTTTTTTATTATATCTTGAAAATCGTATTCTATTTCATCACTTTTTCCATTATCATGTAAAGATAAATATAAAAATAATTGTCTATAATTAATAGATTTTCCAAAATTACCATATTTTATAAATTTAGGATCATCTTTATATTTATTAATACTATGTACTATTTTTGCTTGCAATTGTGATGGTATTCTAATATAACCTTCTGTCCCCTTTGCTCCAAATAAACAATTCCAAATAGGTTTCAAAAATTCTATAGCATAATAATAAACCTCACCATTAATATTTTTTAAGTTCTCTATTTTATTATTTCTATCTTTGTTTATTATGCTGAATCTTATAGCATCCGTATGTATTGAATGATTAGCATTTAATGGATATATTTTAGGTTTAACAGGCATTCCTTCTTTATCTATTTTATTTAATGTTCTATAAATATCTATTTCTAGTATTTTTCTTTGTTCTTGAAATTCTCCAAGTGTAGCATTAAAAAAACTATTTTTTGATGTATATATTAAATAATGAGTTTCTAAATTATTATTTTTTCTATGTATATATTGATCATTTTTGTGAAATGTACACATATAATTAATAAAATCTATTACATATGGGTATGCTCCATTTAGATTAAAATATTCATCTTTTAGAACACCTAATTTATTTTCTATTTCAATTTTTTGTTTTTCAGATATATCGTATTTTGTTAGAGTTTCTGCTTTTGCTATTAATCTAGGAGCATTAATTGGGCTATTAATAAATTTATTTTTATATGTATTTTTATTCATAAATTATTCCTGCTATAATAATATATTAAAAAATAAAATCGTCAATATTTTCTGAATTATAATCTATATTGTTTTTTGTTGTATATGTATTATATATTTGTATATTGTTGCTTAAAGATGTATTATTATCTTCTATGAATTTATTGAAAGTATATGCATCTCTTAAACTAATAAAAACTTTATTTTTTTCTCCTAATTTATTTTTCACTATATATAATTTAGTGTTATATTTTTGCTGATTTTGTATGCTTTCTAAATTAATACATAGATCTGATATATTTTCAATTTCGCTTGTTTCTCTATATCTAATTAATGTATTTATATTTGTTTCTTTTGATCTATTAAATTGACTTAAAAGTATCATTATACAGTTAAATTTTTTTTGTATATCTTTTAAATACGAACAGATTTTATTTAGTCCTTCTCTTAAATTGTTGCTGTCATGATCTATAATTTGTAGATAGTCTATTATAATAACCATTCTTGGATTTTTTATATTTAAATTATTTTCAGCATTTTTTACTAATTTTAATAATTGTGAATGAAGATTATAAATGTTTAATTGTTCAAATATTGCTATTCTGTTACTTGTTATTATTTTTAATAAATCATTTTTATTTCTTTTTATTATTTTAATGATGTCTGAGTCATTATATATTTTTTTATTAGTTTTTGATAGTAATTGTAATATCATTTTTTTTATTATAAATATTTTACTGTCATCTAATGAGTAAAAAGCAAGAATTGTATCATCGTTATTATTTAATATTTCTAATGCAAGCTGAGTTGCAAATGATGTTTTTCCCACAGAGCTTTCAGCACCTATAGTTATAAGAGAATCTCTTATAAATTCATTTAGTTCTTCAAATGTAGTATTTTCTAAATTATATTTTTTAGTATTAACAATAGAATTTATTAAAACATCAATGGATTGATCATTTAATATATTTTCTTCTATATTAAAATTATTTTCTTGTATTATATTAAATTCTTTTAATATATTTTGTATTTCTAATATAGAATTATTAATATTATTTTTATTTATTTCATTTAATTTTTCTTTTAATGTATTAATAAGGTCACTTTTTAAGTAATCCTCTTTTGATATAATTAAATCTTTTTCAATCAATTTAACTCTCCATATTTATGTTTATATTCTTTTTCTGTTAAAATTTTTTTATCTATTGTTAATTCTTTTAATGATTTATTAAAATTTGTAGATTGTTTTATATATTTTAATTCATTTTTAGTAAAAATGTAATAGTCTAATATACATATTTTATCATTAGGCATTTCAAAATAATAGTATTTTATATTATCTATAGAAAAACATTTTATTTCAACTTTATTTAGTAATTCATTAATGTCTTTAGTATTAGAAAATAATTTAATTAAAAAAGCACCTTTATAATTATCTAATTTATATATATCTTTTATAAGTTTATTACCAGCATTATCATTATCTGAACAGCTATAAATATTATAATTTTCTAAAATATTGTATTTGTATAATAAATTTGTTTTAGTAGAGCCTGATAATGCAATAGATGTATATCCTAAGCGTTCTAATGATAATGCATCTATTACCCCTTCAGATATAATTATATCTTTTATATTTGATAATTTATGAATATTATAAATAGAATCTTTTGAATTTTTATTAAATAAGTACTTCGGTTTAGTATCATTATCTATATTACGTCCTTGTATAGATAATATTGTACTGTTATCTATATCAAAATATGGTATTATTAATCTATGTTTATAATGAAATAGATATAAACTATTAAATTGCTTATTTTTTGATACAATACCGCTTTTTAATAAATCATTTTCACTATAGATTTTTAATAATTTTTTTATAATAAAATGCTGATCTTTTATATCCTTAGATAAATTTTTTATAGAGTGCTCTATAACTTGTTTTTTTGTAATACGTCTATTTTCCAAGTATTTTATTGCTTCATTATTATCAAGTAATTCTATAAAAGTTTTATATATTTTACTATAATCTGAATTTTCTTTTATTATTTTGATAGTATTTTTATATATTGGATTATATTCTTTACCGCATATGAATTCTATTGCACTTTTAAAATCATAGTTTAGTATTTTCATTACTAATTTTATATTGTCTCCGCTTGCACCACATGAAAAACAATGATAATAATTTTTTTGTGTGTTAAATGATAAACTTGGATTTTTATCATTATGAAACGGACATATAGTTTTATTGTATTTTCTTACTTCTAAACCAAGACGTTTTGCTATTTCTACAATAGGATAATTTTGCTTTATATAATTAATATCTTTGTTAAACATAGAATATATATCGAATTATTTATACAGTTTATATATGTTATTATCAAAATTTTATTAAATCTTTTATAGATAATTCATCATGTATATAAAAATCACTAGTTATTGCTGTAGTACTATGTCCTAGATATTTACTAACTGCTTTAAGACTTTTATTTTCATTTATTAGTAATTCAGTTGCAAAACTATGTCTTAATGTATGCGGATGAACTTGTCTAGTTCCAATAGCTTTAATTCCAGCTGTATTTACTATTCTATATACTGCCTGTCTTGTAAATCTTTTTTTGTTTTTATTTTCAAATAAATATATTTTACTATTGAATGTTTTTATTATTTTATTATAAAGTTCAGTATCTAACTTAATCTTTCTTTCTTTATTTCCTTTACCAATTACAGAAATAGACATATATACAATATTATCTTCTATAGTTTTTTTGCAATCTTCTTTTTTTATATTTATTAATTCTGAAACTCTTAATCCAGTTACATATAATGTTTTAATAATAAGTCCATTTTTTTCATTTGAAAGAGATATCATTTTATTGATAGTATCCTTTGATACTATTTTTTCTTTAGTGATAGTTTTATCATTTTTATTAACTTTTATTTCCGAAAACGCTGTATCTATCATTGCTCTTTTGTTTAGATCTTTTATTTGATATTTAATTAATTTTTTTAATGCTGCTTTATATAGAGCAATTGTAGAATTAGATTTTATTTTTTTATTTTCCCTTAAAAATCTTATTATATTTTCATAAGTAATATTATTATTTTTTTTATAGTATTGTTTTATAACATTTGTATATGTATCTCCAAGTATTAGGTTTAGATTTTTTATATCTATTGTTGTTAACATAATTTTATTGTTCATAAAAAAATTATACTTTTTTTTGTTATTTTTTCAACTTTTGCAAATAAAAAAATGTATACATAAGTTAAGTTATGTATACATTTGTAATTATTCTAATTTTAATAATAAATTGTATATAAAATTTTAATTGTATAGAAAAATTATATTTTTTAGTATTTTAATAATCTATTTCTGATTTTATCTCTTAGTTTTTTATTTGGAATCCACCAAACTAATTTATTAATTTTATCATTTGTATCAATTTTTATAGATAATTTTATGAATAATATATATATATATATATTATTTTTATCATTATATATACCAAAGGATTTTATCCAATTTATATTATTTTTTATTTCCGTATTAATTTCAGTTTTAATATCACTAATTTGATTTAGTATACTAGAATTTTGATTTTGTAAACTAGAAATTTGATTTTCTAAATTATTAATTTTATTTTCTAAATCATTTATATAATTGTTTATAGAATTAACAAGATTATTTTCTAATAATTTAACTTTCTGATCTGATATTTTTATAGTATAATATGATTTATCTTTTTCATATGCATATGTGAATTGATAATAATACCAATAATAGTCGAAAAAATTTTTATATGCAATGTTATCATTCCATGGTTTTTCTCCTGCCATGTGCATAATAATGATATTTTCACTTAAGTCATATTTAAAGAATTTTTCTAATACATCTTTTTCATAATAATCCATAACATTTACAAGCCAATTATATTTAGGATGTATAAACTTTACTTTCTCATTAAATACAGAATTAAAGGTATCTTGGTCCATGAAAGAATTAAAAACATTTTTTTTATAATAAACTAATTTATCCCCTATATTTTCATTTCTAATTTTTTTTGTATTTAATAACATAACACCTGAATTAAAATATTCTTCTACATTAATTTTTTTATGATGCTGCATAATTTCCATAACATTATATTCTTTTATAACGGCAGCATAATTATTTTCTAGTTCTATATTAAAAAGTTCTGTTAAATCATTTAAAACTATTATATCACAATCTACATATAATACTTTATCATGTTTATTCAAAATATCTGCTATATAAAATTTAATTAAAGCTGTTTTAGATACGTAGGAATTTATTTTTATATTATTAAATTCTAATTTTGTATCATATTCAATAATTTTTATATTAATTTCTTTATATTTATTTACTAAATCAATTAAAATATTTTTATTATCGCCTGATAGCTCATAAGTTATTATATAAATGGTATATTTAGAATTTGGATTTTTGTTAAGAACTATTGAAGAAATTGCTACTGTAGTTGGTATTGTATATTTATTATCTGTAATAAATGTTATTATAGTATCATTTTCCATAATAAAAACCAATTTAAATTACTTTTTCTTTATAATTAATCCAATAGAGGTTATTATATACCCCCCCCCCAGAGTTGTTATCATTAAGTTTTATTCTTATATATAAATCATCTCCATGAAATGGAGGTATTCCTATGAAATTATCAGCTATAGATTTACCCTGTCTAAAATCTATAGGATATACATGATGACCAAGATCTTCTAATTTTTTTACTGTTTTTAATATATCCTGTTTTCTAAATACAACACATCCAGGATCTAATATTGTATCTACATCTGAACTTAAATTATATTCTGTAGTATGAACAGCTATACCACCAGATTTAAGTGTTTTTAAATTATTTATTATAAAATCTATGCTATTGTCTAATCCTCCTATATGTTCTAAAGCACAAGAAGACCAGTTAAAATCAAATTGTTCATTTAGCTCATCAGGGATATTATTCATATCTAAACCTCTCAATGATACATTATTAAAAAATGTTTCATTATCACAAATATTAAATTTATTTAACATTGCTAAATTATTACCTGCATGTAAATTATGAGATGCCCATTGTTTTGCTTCTTCAGTTTCTGCAAATAAATCTGTAGCTACAATATTACATCCCATAGAAGCGAATAATGCAGGTAAAGGTTCCATTCCTACTCCAAAAGCAAGACCTTTTTTACCTGGTTTTAAACAATTATTTTCATATAGAGCTTGTATAATGTATACAAATTCCCATAGCTTTCTATGTATAGTTATTCCTTTTTTTATTGATGTATTAAATGTTTTTTCAGTATTTTCTAGATAAAAATTCCAATAATCTATGATTTTGTTTGACCAATATTGAAATAGTGGTAATGAAAAAAAATCTTGATTACAAATTTGAGATGTACATACTAAAGGAAATTGATAATCATTTTTTGTATAAATACTATCAAATGAATAATTTTTATTATTTATTTCTATATTATTATTTATGTAATTTAATTTTTCATCTATATCCAAGATTTTATACATATATTTTTTTATGTTTTCTCTTAATTTCTTATTTGGAATCCACCATGCTATTTGATTAATAGTATCTTTATCCATTTTATAATCCTTTTAAAACTTTTAGATATCATATTGTTGAATTATTAAAAAGTCAATATAAAATTTATATATAATAAAGTACTATATTATAAACATTTAGATAATATATTAATCATCTAAATATTCATCAATAATTTTTTTTGATGTAAGCCATTTTCCCATACCTTTCCATTTATCAAATTGACAGTATCTACAAAATGGTATTGGTTTAGATAAGAATTCTAATATTTCTTTATAATTATTAACAGAATATATATCAATATAATCGTATTGTGTTATTTTTAAGTTTGTATTAAATTTTTTATTGAAATGATTAATATTTGAAGATAAACCACAAGTAAAAATTTTCCCACAGTTTAGAGCTATACAATTTGAACCTAAATAGCAATTAAGAAAATTCTCAAATGGATCCATTTTTCCTTCTAAAGATAATATATTTTTTCTACTTTCTTTTTCTACCTCTTCATTATTAAAAAATATAAGAGGTATATTATATTTTTTGCAAATTTTTTTAATTGAATCCCAATCTATATTAATTGGATATTTAGTTGGATGTATTTCTATATTATTTTTTTGACAAGATATAAAAAAATCATCTTCTTGTTTATTAAGCAATATACCATTTGTCACTAGCCATATAGCACTATATTTAAAATATTTTCTAACAATATAAAAATAATCTTTACAATTTTTGTTTAGTAATGGCTCTCCACCCATTAAGTGAAATCTATTTATTAATCCATCTGTTATTTGAGATAGTCTTTTTATATCATTTTCAAAAGAAGTTAAATCATAATATTCTTCATCAGCTAATTGTGAAAAATGTGTGCAACTAAAACAATTAAGGTTACAATGTTCTGCTAAATGTATTTCTATAAAATCTATATGAGTTTTTGGAGTTAATTTTTTTATTTTATTATAATAATTATCTATTTTGTTATTGGTATATATAATATAATTTTTTATTTCATTTAATTCAATTAAATATTCTCTTATATTATTCCTTAATTTTTTATTTGGTATCCACCATACAATTTTATCTATTATATTCTTATCCATTTCATTAACCCAATTATGCAAAAAAAAAAATCACATACTATAAAAAAATAGTATGTGATTATAGTTTTTATTTAAAATAATATTATTTATTTGTTGTGTTGTGTTGTGTTGTGTTGTGTTGTGTTGTGTTGTGTTGTGTTCTCATATTAATATACATTATATATTTAATTATAAAAAAATCAATACATATATTTATTTTAGTAAGTTACTTCTAATACTGTCCCTTATTTTCTTTATTGGAATCCACCATATTATTTTATTAATAAAATTAATTAGATTATTGATTATCTCATCTTTTTTAATAATAATATTATTTTTTTCTTCTATTTCTTTACGTAGTTGAGGTATTATATAAGTATGCATTTTTATTAATAAATGATCATAGTTTATTAAAGTATTCAAATATGTATCATTGTCTAAAGAAAAATACTCATTCATTTCTGCTGGTTTATTTATAAGTTTACCCCACTTTATATCATATTCTTTATTACTCAATGATGCTAAAATGTCATCAGAATAAAAATCAAATTTTTCAAAGTAGAAATTATTTTCATGCCCTATAAAATCTATTGCTATAAAGTATGGAAAATCTTCAGAAAGTTTTTTTGATATTTCTATTAGTTCATTAATATAACTAGGAGGTTTTAATTCATAATATGTGTTTGGATATTCTTGTGTTACAGGAAGTAATTTCCAATTTAAATCATAAAAATTAGCATATTTTTTATCATTTTCTTCAATATTAACTTTAATAACAGTTGGTTTAGAATTAAAACACATTATTTTATAACTTAACTTATGTTCATATATATCATTTGTATTATCATATACTAATAAACGTGGAATTATATACTTATATCCCCACTCAAAATTTTCAAAATATTTATTGTGATAAGCATCTAGTATTGGTAATAAAAATAAATTATAGTTTTTATTACCATACATATCTAATGAAGTTGCCCATTGATAATCAAAATTATCATCATTTTTATTTAAAAATACTTTTTGTTCATTTATGGTTGAAGTAAATATAACTTTATCTGGAAGCTGATCTATATCTAAATTATATAGTATTTCAGCATTACAATTGTAAACATTCAATAATGGTAATAATATATCTTTTCCAACTTTATTTTTAACATATTGTCTAACTGCATATTTATCTGTAAGTTCAATAATAATTTTTGAATGGTAATTTAGTTTAAACCAATTTAATTTATCTAAAAAAGTAGTTACCTCTAAAAATTCTAGAGGATAATTATATTTTTCTTTATACCTTATATTAATTATATCTCTTTTATCCCTAATTGACTTCGATAATTTAGGATAATACATATTAATTTTATAATATTCCTTTGATACTACCCTTTCAATATTTTTTTGCATAGCATTAAAACATTCTTCTGGTACTATATCTTTTAATTTTAGATAATCTTTTATATTTTCTATATGTTCTATATTTAAAGTAAATAATGTTTTTCTTATAATTGGATATCCTTTTTTTATCATTTCATAAAATGCGGGTTTAGTAGGATCATATTTATAAGAGTATGGGTCTTCATCATTAAAAAAACCTTCAAGTTTTATTCCAATATTTTTTAGCATATCTGATACTACATATGTTCCTTTAACGACGGCTTCTTCTTTATTTTGTTTTGGTTTTATATCTTGTATAAATTTGATAAAATCTTGATTAAGAAAAAATTTTTTAGGCATACCCATAAAAAAATCTATAATATTTTCAGATCCTGTTGGGTTTCTTCTTTTATTAAATCCATAAGCTATGTCTGATTTTTTCTCTTTTTCTATCATAAATGGTTCTATGTCAAAGAAAGGTCCATATATTGAATCTGTAACAGTTATTAACCAATCATATTTCTCTAAAATATGATTTTTATAAGCATATAAATATGCTAATTTCAAACTAATTTCACCGCGACCTTCATGTTCACCAACTATATATTTTATTGTGTATTTTTCTATTTTTTCTATTTCTATTTTTGGTAAATTATTATTTGATACGAAAATTATATCAGATAATTTATTCATATATTTTAGCCAATATATTACATAATCATCTATAATATTATCTTTATCATGATGGGTGAATATAGTTAAACGCTTCATATAATACCTTAAAATAAATTGATTTTATAACTAAAATTATATCTATTCTGTTAACACTTTTATATACTTATCCATATTATCCATTTTTTCTAGCATTTCGTTCATGGATGAAAATTTTAATATCATGGTACCTATAGTGCCACCAGAATTATCAAATGATAAAATACTATCTCCAATTTTTGATAAAATATCAAATTCTACTATATTATTTTTTAATTCATCAGAAACTGTGATTTCTTTCAATTTACCATTAATTTTACTATGTATCATAAAACAAGACCAAAATCCTTCAACTTCTTTCATTTGTAAATCATTACAATCTTCCCCTAAAGAAGCCTTTATTGTATATTCTGCTGTATCAATATTTGTTGCATATTTTATAACTTCAGCTATTAAATTTCCACCATTTCTAGGACCTAATTCCATTAATATTACTTCATCATTATTATCTATCCTAACATCAAAATTATATGCTCCTGTTTTCATATTTAGTAAATTGAGTAATTTTTGTGTTTCTTTATCTACTTTATCACAAGCATATTTACTAATAGGGTTATAAGGAAAACTTTCCCCTATTGGAACAATTGAATTAGGATTAAAATGTTCATTAGCAAAACATCTAAATACTAACTTACCATTTACAGAAAAACCATCACCAGCTATTTGATACCCATTTTTTTCTACATATTCTTCTATTATAAATCTATTATTTCTAGAAAAACTTAAAGCATATTTAATTTTTTCTTCTAAGTTTTCTTTATTTTCTACTTTAGATACTCCTTTACTTCCAGCAGAATCTACTGGCTTTACCATAATAGGTTTTTTGAATGTTTCCCAATCACTTATAGCTTCAGATATATTTACGGAAGTATATCCTTTAGCTTTAGGACAATTAAATCCATTTTCTAATAAAAATTTTCTAAATAAATCTTTATTAGTTAGTATTTCTACCGATTTTAATGGTTGCCCTGGAAGCCCCATTTTTTCAGCTACATAAGCAGCAGTTATAGCTGCTGTATCAGCAGCATAACATACTATGCCATCTATTTTTAATTTTTTTGCTAGTTGTAATACAGCTTCTTTATCCAAAGTACTTACTTCATAATATTCATCTGCTAATTTGTGTCCAGGGTTATTAGGATTATAATCACAAGTTATAGTGTAATGTCCAAGTCTTTTACAGGCTTTTATAGAGTTAATTTGAAAATGTGTTCCACCTAGTAATAATACCTTTTTCATTTATATTCCTTAAAATTTAAAATAAAAAGCAGCTGCTTAAAATTGATTTAAGCAGCTGCTTGACTTTTATAAAATAATAAATTAGTATATAAACTATATATAAGAACGTTCTGTTCTGTTCTGTTCTGTTCTGTTCTGTTCTGTTCTTTAAATATTTTCCAATCAACTATTTCTGATTTTAAATAATCAATAGAATTTTTACCTTCATTAGATATTAAATCTAATACACTAACAAAAGGTGTAAAATTTCCATATAATTGATTCCATTCATTGTATTTATAATCAATATAACTCACTTTTATAGAATTATACTCAAATTTTTCATGTTCTAAATAATTTTTAGCTCCATGAGCAGTTATATAATGATTAGCCCCTAATTTTTTACAAATATTAACAAGTCTTTCTGTACTTTTACCAATTACATTAATATCAGATGATTTTATAATTTTTCCAAAATAATTAAAATATTTTAATAATTTAGTACAACAGTATATATTAAAATTTGAAATATTATTACTTGTATAATTATATACATCCTCTGCAATATTCATCATTTCTTTATAATACTTAGTTTTTTTATAATTTCTTTCTAATGTTTTAATATGATTAATTCTCCACTTATTATCACTAATATAATAAGATTCATTAATATTATTATGTTTTGAATAACTCCTATTTATTGGAGGAGATAACCATAATATACCATTTGAAGTTTTTATTTGAACTCTGTTAATGAAAGTAGATTTAGTTGGAAGTTGAACATCATCATAAAATACCAAAATATCTGCATTTTTTACTAGATCAATAAATCCAAACCAAGGAAAAAATAAAGGTTGTTGTATAACAATATTCATATGTAAAATTAACCTATGATGCTTTTAGTAATAGTAACACATATAATAATATTATTCAACTATAACTTTAATATATTTATTCATATTATCCATTTTTTCTAACATCTCATCTTTTGAAGAAAATTTCATTATAATATTTCCTATTGCCTGTGTGCCATTATAGAATTCTTCTACTTCATCTTTGATGTTTTTTAATATATTTAATTCTAATATTTTATTTTTTAATTCATTAT
>CALXXQ010000208.1 GCA_944392715.1 uncultured Brachyspira sp. | reverse complement strand
TCCGTCCATTTTCATTTTTAATATAAGGATCGGCTCCATTATCAAGTAAATATTTCATTATACCCAAATCCCTATAAAATATTGCAAATATCAAAGGAGTAGCACTTTCTATAATATAATGAGAGTCCATAACCTCACTATACATGGTGAAATCTCTATCATTTTGATTAATATCTTCACCTTTTTCTATTAATTCCATTACTCTCTTTAAACTATGATTTTTTATAGCATCAAATATATCATAGTCTTCGCTGTACTCTCCTTCTTCTCTGTTACCATAAGAAAAAACAGAATTCATATTAACCAATTTACCCTGAATCTTTATAACATTAGTGTAGGTTTTATGATATATATTATCCGTATTACTTACATACATAGAATTATTACTTATACTAGCATCTTCTTTTTTACCGCAGGAAACAATAAAAGTAATCATTAAAACAAAAGAAATCAATAACAATTTTTTCATATACCGCCACGTAGTAATTAATAATTTTGAGTATTATACTATAAAAATAAATTATTTTATATAGTACCGAAATTAAAAAATTTAAAATAAAAAAAATACCACCCATAAAATAAATGTATGAATGGTATTTAATTTTTTATATACAAAATAATTATATAGCCTCAGAACCGCCTATAATATCAAGAAGCTCATTAGTAATATGCTCCTGTCTAGCTCTGTTAGCTTTATTTTTAAGATCAGTAATAAGTCTTTCAGCATTATCAGTAGCATTTGTCATAGCAATAGATCTCTCAGCATTCTCTGATAAGAAAGAACTAGTAAGCATAAAATAAAAATAAGTTTTAATAGCCATAGGAACAACTTCTTTAAGTACATCTTCTACATTAGGCTCGATTACATATTCTAATTTTTTCTTAATTTTATGTCCCTCAATATCTTCTTCATCAGGAATCATAGGAATCAAACTTTTAATTTTAGGTATATGTACCACCCTAGTATAATATCTAGTATATATAACCTCTACCCTAGAAGCATTATCTACAGCATATTCATGCATGAAACGCTGAACCACGGTAGAACAGTCATCAAATGTAGATTCTTCATCTATACGAGGATATTTACGTGCTATTGGTATACCTTGCTTTTCAAAATAAACTTCTCCCTTTTTTCCTAATACATGAAGCTGAACCTCTCTTCCATGTCTATGATGATGTCTTATTCTCTCCATAGCCTCATCAAATATTTTAGTATTATAAGAACCGCATAATCCTCTTGAAGAAGTAACAACAAAAAGTATTATATTTTTAATTTTCTTTTTAGGAGCAAGCAATGGATTTACATGATCCATATCAGAATGCGAAAGATCTTCAACTATTCTATTTAATTTTTGAGTAAAAGGACGCATACCCTGCTCTACTGTTAATATTTTAGCAGTTCTTGAACGGGCTATCATATCCATAGTCTTTGTTATTTTATGAGTGCTTGATACAGCTTTAATTCTCGCTTTTAATACATTAAGTTTCTCTGCCATAATAAAAACTCCAAATTATTAGAATTTTTTAACTTTCTAAATCTTTATATAATTTATCTATTATATCATTATCAAAATTTTCATCAAATTTACGTGCAAATAAATTATTATTAATACTATTTTTTATCATATCATAATCTGTAATTTTAAAAGTTTTAGGAGATGAACCTTTTTGTTCACTCCAATCTATATATCTTAAATTATTATTTATACAGCTATTTTTTAATTCACTATTTAACAATATAGATTGAAAAAAGAATTCATCACTTCCCCAAACATTTTTAAATTGATTTATAAAATATTTATCTTTATTTAAATAACTTAATATATATTCAACTGCATTATTAGTTAAATTCCACCACTGAGAACCATAATATATATCATATTTAACTTTCTTTTTTGTTATATTCAAATTAGATATAAAATCTCTTATGGAAGCATGCAAAAATTTTCTGCTGGCTCCCTCAAAATTATAATATTTAACTCTATTATAATGCGGAAAACTAAACACTTTATTATCTTTAAAGCTATTAATTTGAAGATAGCACATATATTCTTTATCTAAATTACTATCAAAAAAATTTTGTATATAATTATTATTTTTTAAAGGTAAATCCTGACCGCTTATAAAGCAATATCTATCATAATTATTTTTATAAGCCTCTTTTATTAAAAATAATGTAGCAGTAATCTGAGAAAATTCAGCATAATGCACATTAATTTTTTTATAAATTCTTACATTATCAAAACTTTTAAAATTAATATTACTATTTTTATCAATATGAATATAAATATCAAAATCATTTTTTAAATGATTAATTAATCTCATTAACTGATTCTGATTTTTATGAGCTAATATCAAAAAACAAATTTTACCCATTTAAATCTCCATATAGTTTATCTATTATATCATTATCAATATTCTCATCAAATTTGCGGGCAAATAAATTATTATTAATATTATTTTTTATACTATCATAATTCTCAATTTTCAAATTAAAAGGAGCTCCTCCATCCCAAATAATATATCTTAAACAATCATTTATACAATTATCCCTGAATTCACTACTTAGTACTATTGACTGAAAAAAAAATTCATCACTTCCCCAAGTATAATTAAATCTTTTAAGAAAATCAGGATTTTTTTCTGAATAATCCAATATATATTTAATAGCATTATTTGTTAAATTCCACCAAGAAGATCCATAATATATATTTTCTGGTGTAGTACGTTTTATAAAAGGAAATTCAGATATAATTTTTCTAATTTGTCTATTTAATAATTTTCTGTATAGTTTTCCAAAATTATAAGCATTTAATCTAAAAGACATTTCATTATAAATACCATCATTATTTCTTATATTCTCATATGAGATAAATTCTTTATCTTTATTTATATCAAAAAAATCAATTATTTCTTTATTGGTTTTCAACGGTATATCCTGACCGCTTATAAAAATATATCTGTCATAATTATTTTTATAAGCTTCATTTATTAAGAACAAAGTTGTTATAACCTGACTTACTCCGCCATGATATACTTTATATTTTTTAAATATTTTTACATTATCAAAATCTTCTAAATATAATTTACTCTTTTTATCTATATGCACATAAATATCAAAATCTTTTTTAAGATGATTGATCAATCTTATTAATTGATTTTGATTTTTATGTGCTGCTATCAGAAAACAAATTTTATTACTCATAATTAGAATTTAGATTTAAACTCTTCTATGATATTATAAAGCCCGTCCATATCTTCTATATCTTTTTTCTCTCTAATATCATCAAGTACACTCTGTTTATCTGCTTTCATATACTGAAGCAGTCTCCACTCAAATTCATGAACTCTATCAACTTCAATATTGTCTAAGAAACCCTTAGTAGCAGCAAATATAACAACTACCTGTTCTTCAAAAGGTATAGGACTATATTGTTTTTGTTTTAATAATTCAACCATCTTAGCACCTCTGTCTAATTGTGCTAAAGTGGCTTTATCAAGACCAATACCAAGCTGAGAGAATGCCTCTAAAGATCTGTAAGAAGCAAGGTCAAGTCTCAAAGTACCAGCAACTTTTTTCATAGCCTTAGTCTGAGCATTACCTCCTACACGGGAAACCGATATACCTACATCTATAGCAGGACGAACACCGCTCATAAATAAACTAGTAAGCAAATATATCTGTCCGTCAGTAATAGAAATAACATTTGTAGGAATATAAGCAGATACCTCATTATCCTGAGTTTCTATTATAGGAAGTGCTGTTAAAGAGCCTCCTCCCAATTCATTGCTAAGTTTAGCAGCTCTTTCAAGAAGTCTTGAATGCAAATAGAATACGTCTCCAGGGAAAGCTTCTCTTCCAGGAGGTCTTCTTAAAAGAAGCGATATCTGTCTATAAGCATTAGCCTGTTTAGTCAAGTCATCATATATAACCAATGTATCTTTTTTCTGTTCATACATAAAATATTCTGCCATAGCACATCCAGCATAAGGGGCTATATATTGAAGCGGAGCAGAATCAGCAGCGGTAGCAGCCACTACGATAGTGTATTCCAAAGCTCCATGCTGTCTTAAAGTATCAACAACTCCAGCAACCGTAGAAGCTTTCTGACCTATAGCTACATATACACATATAACTCCAGATCCCTTTTGATTGATTATAGCATCAAGAGCTATTGAAGTTTTTCCAGTACCTCTGTCTCCAATTATAAGCTGTCTTTGACCTCTTCCTATAGGAGTCATAGAGTCAATGGCTTTAATACCTGTTTGAAGCGGCTGTTTAACTGCCTGTCTGTCGGCAATTCCTGGAGCTGGAAATTCTATTACTCTTTTTTTATCAGTATTAATTTCTCCATGCCCATCTATAGGAACCCCTAATGGATTAATAACTCTTCCAAGCAAAGCCTCTCCTACAGGAACCTCTAATATCCTTTTTAGTCTGCTTACCTTGCTGCCCTCTTTTATACCGTAATAATCCCCTAATACTATGGCTCCTATAGTTTCTTCTTCTAAGTTGAAAGCAAGTCCTACAGCACCGCTTTCAAAAAGTATCATCTCATTAGCCATAACATGCGGAAGTCCAATTACTCTTGCAATACCATCTCCTACCTCTACAACTACCCCTACTTCATTCGGAGTAAAATCAGCTTTATAATTCTTAATCTCTTCCTTAAGAACCGCTGCAATTTCACTAGCTTTTATATTCATAATCAATTCCCCAAATGTAAAATATAATC
>CALXXQ010000207.1 GCA_944392715.1 uncultured Brachyspira sp. | reverse complement strand
TTTCATAAACATACATTCTTTCTTTTTTATTTGTTAATAATTAATCATTATTTTATAGATAAAGTATATCATACAAATAATATTCTTCCTATTCGTCATCTATTCTTGATATTAAGTCAAATAATTTCATTAAAATTTTTTTAAATCATAAATTTAAACAAAAAAATTTGTTCATAAGAAAACCTCTAGAAAAATCTAGGGGGTGTCTATACTCTGAAAAGGTATTTTATAGAATTCCTTTAAGCCACCTTTGGTTTAATCTTCATAAAATAATGTCATCGGAGTAGTTCTTTGAAGTTTAAATTTATTTGCAATAACAGATAGTATCGAAATTATAAATATTATTATAATCGATATAATAATAGTATTACTATTATAATTTAAAATTCCTTTTATATTTATAAAATTATCAAAAATTTCTCCGAAATTTTGTTGAATAATAAAATATAACGTATTAGATATAAAAAAGGACGTAACTAAATCTATCATTATTAATTTAAGTACTATAATAGATATATGATTTTCAGTATAACCAATGGCTTTTAAAATCGCTATATTTTTCTTTTCGCTTACGATAATTTTAGAAATAAAGAAATAATTAATTATAATCATAAATATATATACAATTATTAAATAATATCTAATTATTTTATATAATAAATTAGCTAGCTTATCGGAAAGAATATTATTTTCATATTTCTTTTTTATTTTTATACTTTTTCCATTTAATTCTTTTTCTATTATACTTATACTTTCTTCTTTATCTAAAATAACTTCATATATTTCTATATTTTGACTATTTTTATTTACATACGATATTTGTTCATATTCAACTATATTATTGCATTTTTCTAATGTCTTTTCTATATTAATTATATTTCTAAATGTTATAAGAAAAGTTCTATTCTCTGGTAAGTCTTCAGATTTTATTTTACTCTCCATATTCTCATATATGTTTAATCCAATAATAATACAAAAAATTAATATTGAAAAAATCAATATATTCAAATAATTGTTTTTGCAGAAAATATATTTTCTATACATTAGCTTTTTTTCTTTCTAGCATATGAATTGTATTAATTATAATTATAAAGATTAAAACAATAAAATATGTTATTAATATTTTTATTATAGGATATACAATTTTTAAAACATTTAATACAACATATTTATATTTTACAAAATAAATTATTAGCAGATATATAATAGTCAAAATTATCAACGATATTAAAAATATATGACTTATCCATATAACATTTTTGAATATATTAATTAAAAATATATTTTTCTCGTTAAATCCTAAATAAAAGAATACTTGTTCATTAGTTATATTTTCTTCTTTTTCTTTCTTTATTATGGCACCAATTATTATTAAACAACAAGCCAGCAAAATAAAAGTCGTAATGTTACATAACTTTTTCAAATAGCCTATTAAAGGATTAAATTGTTCCATTACTGAGACTGTATAACCCATCGAATTTATTTCTTTTGTAACACTTTTTAAATTTTCGTAATTATCTATAATAGTTACTAAAGATGGGTAGGAATATTCTAAACTTTCATCTCCATAAAAAATTATTTTATTTATATTAATAATATTTTTTGAATGTGTATAACAAGTATTAAGATTTCCATAAATTTCTGAATCGAATAAACCAACAATAGTATATTTCTCTTCATACGTATTTTTAGCTATTGGAATAGATTCACTATAATCATAAGAATTATATTGAATGGTTATTTTTTTATTTAATAAATCTTCTCCATTAATATAATCATTTAACGTTAAATTAAAATTGGTGTCTATATCACTGTCAAAAATGATTTTATTAGAGCATATTAATTCTTTATCGTCTATTCCATTTATTTTTCTCCCTTTAATAATTTCTGGTGCAATACCATTTTCTCCTGCTTCTAAATATAATGTGTGATCAGTATTATTAGAAAGATTATCTATAACGTCAACTCCAGTTCGAAAACTTCTGTATGTATATAACTCTTGTATATTTTTTACTTTTCTTAATTTTTTAGCTAAAACTTCTTCATCTTCTAATTTATCATTACTCACTAATATAGTTCTGAAAGTTGACTTTGATTGATAAGATTTAACTGTTTTATTGATAGAAGTTGAAACAATAATTGTTAAAAAGCAAAAAGCAATTATTAAAATTAATATAATTGAACTTTTTCTGGAATCTTGTGTTTTCTTTTTTAGTAACTTTTTGGATAGTAAAATGTATTCACTTAATTTCATGATTCACCTCTACTAGTTTACCTTTGTCTATTTCGAGTAATTTATCTGCATATGTAATAGCAAAGTCGCTATGAGAAACCATAATAATTGTTTTACCCTGTTCACTTATTTTTTTCAGTAATTCTAAAATGTGTATTTCGTTTTTTTTATCTAAATTCCCAGTTGGCTCATCAGCTAAAATTATTTTTGGATTATTAGCTAGTGAACGAGCTATTGATACTCGTTGTTGTTCACCACCGGAAAGCTCATTTGGATAATGTTCTATCCTATTTCCCAATCCGACCATTTCTAATAATTTTTTTGCACGGTTTATCCTTTCTTGCTTCTTTATTTTTTTATTAATTATCATAGGTAATATGACATTATCTAATGCTGTTAATTTTTCATTTAGACAATAATTTTGAAAAATAAAACCAATATCTTTGTTTCTTATTTTAGCTTTTTCGTCGTTTTTTAAATTATTTATTTTTTTACTTTCTATATATAAATTACCACTAGTTGGATTCAACATTGTTCCTAGTATTTGAATTAAAGTAGTCTTACCACTACCAGAATGTCCTTTAATTAAATAGAATTTCCCTTCATTAAATTCATAATTAATATTTTCTAACACAATAATTTCTTTTTCTCTTATTTTATATTTTTTTGTTATTTTTTCTAATTTCATTTACTTTTTTTATGAAAAATTGTTTAATCAACTGTTAGCCCAGTACTAACAGTTGATTATGTTATTCATAGCTATACATATACACTGGATCTGCTTCAATTGTTCCATACCAATCATATTTAGAACCTGTATTGAACACATATCTGAATTTTCCAGTTCCTTGGTTGCCAAAATTATAACCATATTTTTGATTTAGTTTCTCTATACCCCGTATTGTAGTTTCACCTTTGTTACTATAAAACACTAATCCTTTTTTTTCTAATCTAATGTATAACTTATTGTATGTGCTAATTTCACCTTCTAGAAATCCTAATCTAACTGGATAAAATTCAATTTTGTGTTTCTTATAATTATAGTTTCTAGTTTTACCGGTTACTGTTTCGCCGCCATTCATAAATAACGAACTTTTTTCTCTTTGCTCAGCAGCATTTACTATTAATACTGTTGAAAAAAGAACTACCATAATACTTAATATTGCTATGATTTTTGTTTTCATAAAAGCCTCCTTTCTATTTATATTTCGAACTTCTCTGTTCTTGCTTAGAGTATAGACAAGAAATGTTTATTTGTCACTCTACAATCAGTAGAATTTATTCTGAGAAAACTTTTTAATATTATCTTCGCTATTTGAATCTATTTTATATTTATACATTAATAGACACCCCACTCATTGCATCATAATAACTTTTCACTGAACTTTCAAACAATATTACTCTTCCATATCCTGATGACGATAAAGAATATTTTTTACTTTGGTTTAATGTTGTTGCTCTATGAGCATGTTGATAAGAACCATAAATTGTTCCTTTACCACTTACCCAAAATGATAAACTGCTTTCTAAATAATTATTTTCAGATAACTTAAACGAATAGCCAAAACCATTGCTGAATTCTTTTTTTGTTCCAGTATAAGATATATAAGTATAACCATTTTTCACATATGTTTGCTTGAAATTAGTTGCTCCAGAAACACTTACTCCATTAAATCTAACTGCTATGACATCATAGCTTCTTATTTTAGGCATTGTTTTCCAAACAAGACTAAGAGTTATGTATCCATTGTTATTAACAATTCGAATTGTTTTATAACTAGTAGAAAATGAAGTTGTATAAGGAACTATGCCACTCATATTAATAAAATCATTAGCTTCTGTCACTACAATATTTTTCAAATCGTTTTTCATAATATTTTCATATTCTTCTTCATTCATTGTATATATAAATGATTCTGTATAGTATTTTTTTAGTTCGTTATATTGGTTAATTGGAATATTTATTCCATAATAATTGGAATAGTACTCAT
>CALXXQ010000206.1 GCA_944392715.1 uncultured Brachyspira sp. | reverse complement strand
TATTGTATGTTTAAAAGTAAACATAATATTTTTGATAAATAAAATTACAGATTCTTTATAGGATATATTTTTTGTATTATTATAAATATATTTTTTATATAAAATTAGCGATGCGATGCGATGCGATTATTTTTTATAATTAGTTTAATTGCTTTTACCATAATATTTATTATATACAGATAATTCAATAAGTCAACATTATATATTTCAGAGTAATTAAAATTTGCAAAAAAATATCACTTATGCTATAATCTTAAGACTAAAAATTATGTGCCTGTAGCTCAATTGGATAGAGCATCAGATTGCGGTTCTGAAGGTTGGAAGTTCAAATCTTCTCAGGCACGTTTAATGATATTAGGAGAGATGTCCGAGCTGGTTGAAGGAGCACGATTGGAAGTCGTGTGTACGTAACAGTACCGTGGGTTCGAATCCCACTCTCTCCGTATATATGTTCTTTATTATTTTTTACATCTCTTATAACGGGGCTCTACGGCAGTTGATGATGAATCCGCCAGGTTCGGAAGGAAGCAACGGTAAGTCAACCCAACTGGGTGCTAGTTCTCCTGTTATAAGGGGCTTTTATTTATTCTATTTCTTATTTCCTATTTTTATTATTTTTTATAATTTTTAGTATATATTATCTTGACAAAATAATGTATTTTTGTACAATATATAAATATTAATTTTTAGGAGAAATTTTTGACATGGCTACTAAAAAGAAGGAAACTGCTGAAGTAAAAAAAGACGGTAAGAATGAAGCTATTGAAGCCATTACCGATCAGATAAATAAAAAATATGGTCCAGGTTCTTTTATGAGACTTGGAAGTAATAAAACTGTTAATGTTGATGTTATATCTACTGGAGCATTGACTCTTGACCATGCTTTGGGAGTGGGAGGAGTGCCTCGCGGAAGAATCATAGAGATTTACGGACATGAGGCTTCTGGTAAAACTACATTAACTTTGCATATAATAGCTGAAGCTCAAAAGGCTGGAGGTTATGCTGCTTTTATAGATGCTGAACATGCTTTAGACCCAGTATATGCTAGTGCTTTGGGTGTTGATATAGATAATTTATATATTTCTCAGCCGAACTCTGGTGAAGAGGCTCTTGAGATATTAGAAAAAGTTGTTTCTTCTACAGCTTTTGATATAGTGGTTGTAGACTCTGTTGCTGCTTTAGTTTCAAAGGCAGAATTAGCTGGAGATATAGGAGATGCTCATATAGCTTTGCAGGCTAGACTTATGAGTCATGCTTTAAGAAAACTCACTGCTATAATAAGCAATACCAATACTGCTGTAATATTCATTAACCAATTAAGACAAAATATAGCTACTACTGGTTATGGTGCGGGTCCTACTGAAACTACTACAGGCGGTAAAGCTTTGAAATTCTATTCTTCTGTAAGACTTGATATAAGAAGAACTGAATGGATAAAAAAAGGCGATGATACTATAGGACATAAAGTAAAAATAAAAGTTGTAAAAAACAAATTATCATCACCATTTAAGGTAGTTAATTTAGAGATAATATTCGGTAAAGGTATATCATCTGAAGGTCTTTTAATAGACTTGGCAATGGAAGCAAAAATCATTACAAGAAGCGGTGCTTGGTTCTATTATAATGGAGAGCAGATTGCTCAAGGTAAAGAAAAGGTTAGAGAATTACTTGCATCAGACCCTAAAATGCGTATGGAGCTTGAAATACAGATTAGAGAAACATTAAATATGGGCGGTGCTGATAAGGTAAGAGAGAAACTTGCTGAATATTTAGAAGAGCAAAAAAACGGCGGTGCTAAAGAAGTATCAAAAGATGATAATGATGATGAAAATACAGAAACTCCTTCATCTGCTAAAAAGAAATCAAAAAAATCAGATGAAAATGATGAAGAGACAAGCCTTTTAATGAGTGCTGAAGAGGCTTATTCTGATGATGAAACTTATAGTGATAATGATTTTGAAGATACTATTGTAACACCTGTAAAAAATTAATATTTTACTTAATATGATCATTGGGAGCTTTTACTAATAAGCTCCTTTTTTATATTAATAATCATATACATATTTTTATAAAATGGTATAATATGTAATAATAAAATTAATAATAATATTGAATGTTTTAATGAAGTTAATAAAATTTTTATTTATTTTTATAATAATATATACATTGCTGATATTTAAGCCATTAACAGCACAAACTAATATGCAGTCTGGTCTTTACATAGGAGCTGATTTAAATGCACGTTTTAGCCCTTATTTAGACGGCGGCGGAAAAATACTGCTTTTTTATAGATTTATTTCTGATGTTTTTCCAGGATATATTTGGGAAGGTATAAAAACGGATCTTGGTATAAGCGATCATATAAGTGCTGAAATGAATAGGCTTACATTATTTGTTAATAGTTCTATATCTGAATATTTTAATATAGATGTTAAAGTATCTATGCTTAATTATTATCTTTCATATGCCAAAAGAGGATTCATAAACTTTAATAGTCCTAATGATGATTTTGGTACAAATAGTATAGCTAATGCCAATAAAACTGCTAATTTATCATTTGAAGCTGAGGCAACTCCTACTTTTAGAATAAGTTTTTTAAGATCATTATTTGAAGGAAGAGGATTAACTTTGCAGGCTGGGGTTACTTTTAAATATGTTTATAATATGTATGGAAAATATCATTTGGATTATGATTTACTTTTAATTAGGGATCAAAATGATATATCATATAAACTTGATTCTATGCTTTTATTTGATTTAATGCCTTTAACTGTAGGTATCAATTATATGCTTGCTTATATGAATAATACCAAACAGCTATGGCATTCTATAGGAGCTTATGCACATTTCCAATATGAGTTTTTAAATAGAATATATACGGAAGTAAATGTAAGAATAGGTCAGTATATATCTCATCCGCAATATCCCGCTACATTATATTTCGATATGAATGCTATGGTTACATATAGAATAATATAATAAAAAATTATTTTCTTGATCTGCAAACTTCTACAAACATATCAAAAATATTTTGCATTTTTACATTTTTAGCACTCATTAATTCAGGATGCCATTGTACACCTAAAATAAAAGAATCTTTTTTCTTGTATTCTATAGCTTCTACCATTCCGTCTTTTGAAGTAGCTGTTACTTTAAAATCTTTAGCTAAATTATCTATAGCTTGATGATGAAAACTATTTACTTCAGATGTTTCTCCTAACATATCGTATATTATAGTATCTTTTACAATATTAATTTTATGAGTAGCAACATGATATTCTACTGTTTGACTATGTAGTATATTAGTATTTCTTTGACTAGGTATATCCTGTATTAAAGTGCCTCCAAAATGAACATTAATAACTTGTATTCCTCTGCATATTCCAAATATTGGTTTATTCATTTCAACAGCATATTTCATAACTTTAAAATCAAATTCATCTCTTTCTGCAGAAATGGTACCTATTTTTTCTATAGGCTCTTCATTAAACCTAAAAGGATGAACATCAACTCCTCCAGTCATTATAATACCGTCAACATTTTCAATCATTCCTCTTATAATTTTATCATCTTCTACTATTGGCATTATAAATGGTATGCCAGAAGCCCTGCTTACAGAATCTATATAGGATTTATTAACAAATTCTTTTGGTATAGAACTATTTTCATATAAAATATTTCCAGATAAACCTATAACAGCCATAAAAATATCCTCTATTTTATTTAAATAAAAAATTTGCATATATATTACAAGTAAAATAATTTTTTTACAAGAGATTTGGGGCGGGTGGGCGGGCTGAGTAAAGCTTTATTAAATATTAATATTAACATAATATAGTTGACATAATTAATAAATAATACTATTTTAATTTATTATAAATTAATGGATAAATAAAAATGAAAGATGATAAATTAACTAAAGAAGAAGTTAAACTAAGTAAATTTATTAGTTTAGTATTAAGACATAAACCTGAAAATATAGGACTAATATTATCAAAAGACGGCTGGGCTAATGTCTATGAATTGATAGAAAAAATAAAATCAACAGGAAGAAATATAAGTAAAGATATACTTGAGAGAATAGTATTATACAATGATAAAAATAGATTTAAATTTAATGAAAATCATAGTTTAATAAGAGCAAATCAAGGACATAGTATTAATGTAGATTTAGAATTTGAAGAAAAAGAACCTCCTGAAATATTATTTCATGGAACTTCGATAAATAATATAGATAGTATAAAACAGGAAGGCATAAAGAAAATGAATAGACTTTATGTTCATTTATCATCAAGAGAAGAAACAGCTAAAAAAGTAGGTGAGCGTCATGGAAAACCTGTAATAATAAAGATTAATTCTAAACAAATGTATGAAGACGGCATTAAATTTTATTTATCTGAAAATAAAGTTTGGTTATGTGATTACACTGATCCTAAATATATTGCTGATATAATTAAATAATTTATATACATTCCCCGCCCTTTATATTTTGTAGTTTTATTAGACAATAAAATTTTAATTATTTTAAGGCTTAATTAGAAATTTTAGTCCCCACCCAAGCTGTTATTAATTTTAAAATTTTATTATACACACGATTTATTTTTTATTAGTTTATATACTGAATAGTAAAAATAACATATTTATATTTTTTATCTATTCACCGTGCGAAAATTATATTAACATAATATAGTTGACATAATTATATATTTAGTTATGATATTTAAAGATATAATTATATCCTAAAGAGAATAAGTATTATGAAGAAATATGTTTTTATAATAATTTTAATTACAAATATATTTTTATTGTCATGTTCTAATGTTAAATCATCTAATGAAGGCATAGTAGTATCAGTTGGAGGAATGCCAAGCAGTTTAGACCCAGCATTTGCCAAAGGCATTAATACTGCAGTTTACATAACACATACTTTTGAAACTCTCACTCAAAGAGATGAAGACGGCACTATAATTCCTGCACTTGCTGAAAGCTGGGAGGCTATGAGCAATAATACAGTTTATGTATTTCATTTAAGAAAAAATGCTAAATGGTCAGACGGAAAAAATTTAACTGCTAATGATTTTGTATATACTTTAAGAAGATTAATTGATCCTGAAGTGGCTTCTCCTTTTTCTTTGGGCTTTGACATAATAAAGAATGCTCAGAGTATAATGAAAGGCGAGAAGAAGTTAGAAGAGCTTGGAGTTTATGCTTTAGATGATTATACATTGAAAATAGAACTTGATATACCTTTACCATATTTTGAAGAGGCTATGGCTAGTGATATTGCTTCGCCTGTGAGAGAGGATATTATCAATACTTATGGTGAGGATTGGGCTTTAACAAAAGATCATTATATTGGAAATGGTCCTTATATAATGACTGAATATGAAGAGGCTGTAAAAATAGTAATGGAGAAGAATCCTTATTATTGGGATAAAGATAATGTTAAGGCAGAAAAAATTACTTTTGAGTTTTTAGAAGATGTTAATACTGCAGTTGCGGCGATTTATGGAGATAGTATATTATTTTATCCAGAAGCACCAGAAAATGAGAGGGCATCTTTAATAGAGCAAGGTATAGGAAGAGAAGTTGACATAACATCTATTGCTTATTATATGGTTAATTTGAAAAGAAGACCTTTTAATAATCCTTTGGTTAGAAAAGCATTAGCACTTGGTATAGACAGAAACTATATAGTAAATAATGTTTTAGGGGGAGGTAGGGTAGCTGCTGACGGATTTGTTCCTATTAATGTAAAAATTGGTACTAACAATTTCAGAGATAATGCTCCTGAATATATTTCTTTAGAAGAAAGTAATTATAATAAAAATATTGAAGAAGCTAAAAAACTTCTTACCGATGCTGGATATGCTGATATAAAAAAATTCCCTATAATAGAATTGATCACAACAACTAATCCTTCATCATTATTCGTTGCAGAGGCAATTCAAAGTATGTATAAAAATAATTTGGGTATAGATTTAAAA
>CALXXQ010000205.1 GCA_944392715.1 uncultured Brachyspira sp. | reverse complement strand
TTGTTTCTAACTTTATGAGAATATTGGAATATACTATATCAGATGTTAATAATATAAGAACTTTCTTATCAGGAGGTACTATATGAAAAGTATAATACTTCCTATTTTAGAGAAATTAATTATAGTTAAAGCAAGACTTTACAGAAAATATTTACGCCTTACTGGAAAAGGCTATATATTAACTTTGTTCGCTTCTCCTGAAGATGAGGGCAGAACAGAGCTTCCTACAGAAAGAAAGAAAAGAAAAGCAAGAGAAGAAGAAGGACGTGTTGTAAACTCTACTGAGATAAACCAAACTCTTGTTTTAGCTGTTACAATAGCTGTAATAGCACTTCTTACTACTTATTTTACAGATACAATATCAAAGTTTTTTATGACAGTATTAAATAAAATTGCTGATGCTGATACTACTATGAATATGTTAGCACTTCCTGACATGTTTGCAGAAATAGTTATTTTGATAGCTCAGACAGCTGGAATAGTTTTAGCAGTGGCTTTGATTGTAGGAGTTGGTGTTAATTTGGTTCAGACCAAATTCTTATTTACAACTAAGAAGCTTAAACCTAATTTTAAAAGAATAGCTCCTACTTGGTCAAATTTTAAAGAGAGAGTATTTGTTTCTCCTCAGAACTTAATGAACTTGGCAAAAATACTTTTCAAGATGATAGTTATATCCTTACTTACTTTCAGTACTATATATGGAAAATATAATGAATTGTTTAATATGGTAAATATGGAATTGCCTAAAGCTATGCATTTGTTCTTCTTTATAGTTTTGGAGATGCTTGCTAAGGTAATAATATTTATGATTATAGTATCCGCTTTTGACTATTTCTTTCAAAGAAGACAGTATATCAACAGCTTGAAAATGACAAAACATGAGATGAAAGAAGAGTTCAAAGAAATGGAAGGAGACCCTTTGGTAAAAAGCCAATTGCAGGATATGGCTAGAAAGATAGTAAACAGAACAATGCTTAAATCTGTACCAGAGGCTGACGTTGTTATTACAAACCCAACTCACTTTGCAGTTGCTTTAAAATATGAAAATGGTGATTATGCTCCTATTGTAACAGCTAAGGGAGCTGATCATATAGCTTTAAGAATAAAAGAGATAGCTAAAGAAAATGATGTTCAAATAGTAGAAAATAAACCTTTAGCCCGTGAACTATATTTTAATGTTGAAATAGGACAATATATACCAGAAAAGCTGTTTCATGTTGTGTCAAGAATACTTGGCGAAGTGTATAGAATGCGTAATGAAAAAATGGCAAGGGCTATATAGGAGGAATAAAAAGTGGCAACAATGAATGGTGCTAAATCAATATTAGATTCAATAAAACTGCTTTCTAATCTAAGTAGGCATAGTGATATAATGTTTGCTATAGGTGCAGTTATGGTAATAATGATGCTTATTATACCGTTACCAGCAATAGTGTTAGACTTTTTGCTTATAGTAAATATTATAGTATCGTTATTAATATTACTTATGGTGCTTAGTATAAAGAGTGCCAATGATTTCAGTGTGTTTCCTTCTGTATTGCTTGTAATGACGGCATTCAGATTAGCTTTGAATGTATCCACTACCAGAGCAATTCTTACTGAAGGAGCCAACTTTAATGGTAAGGTTATTACATCATTTGCTGATTTCGTAGTAGGCGGTAATATAGTTGTAGGTGTTGTAATATTTATCATTCTTATAATAGTACAATTTGTTGTAATCACTAAAGGTGCTACAAGAGTATCAGAAGTAGCAGCAAGATTCGCATTAGACAGTATGCCTTCAAAAATGATGGCTGTTGAAAGCGAACTTCAGGCTGGTGCTATTACAGATAAAGAAGCAGAAGAGAAGAGAAAGAAGATAAGAGGCGAAAGTGATTTTTACGGTACTATGGACGGTGCTTCAAAATTCGTACAAGGAGACGTTATAGCAGGTATCATAATTACTGTTATAAACATAGTAGGCGGACTTACTATAGGTATGACAATGAGAGGAGAGCCATTCGCTCAGGCAGTTAATGCTTATACTCGTTTTACAGTAGGTGACGGTTTGGTAAGCCAAATTCCTTCATTCTTTATGAGCTTTGCTACTGGTTTATTAGTAACTAGAAGCAGCAGCGAGGATAATTTGTCTACTCAGATTGCTGTGCAAATTTTTGCTAAGCCTAAAAACTTATTTATAGGTGCAGGTTTTGCATTCTTCTTAATGCTTTTACCTGGATTCCCAAAAATAGCTTTATTTGTTATATCATTAGCATTATTTTTAGCAGGATATGCTTTGAGAAAAGAGCAGCAGGAACTTGGACTTAATGAAGATGGTACAAAGGCAGATACTGGAGAACAAGTGCATCAAGGTCCTTTAGATGTTACGCCTTTCTTAAAAGTTGAGAAGATAGAACTTTCTGTTGGTGCTTCTCTTATACCTTTAGCATTGGAATCTGAAGGCGGGGATTTAATTAATAGAATAAGTCAGATACGTAGGGAGCTTGCTTTGGAAGTAGGGTTGGTTGTGCCTCCTGTACGTATTGTAGATAACAGTGTAATAGAGCCTGACGAATATACTGTAAGTATTAATGGTACTGAAATGGCTAAAGGATTCGTTCGTCCTAATATGCTTTTGGCTTTGAATGCTAATTCTCCAGACGGACCTTCTCCAGATTGTGAGAAAGTAAGAGAGCCTGCATTCGGACTTCCTGCTTATTGGATTAAAGTTGATGAAAAAGATATGGCTGAGAAAAAAGGCTTTATGTTATTTCAGCCTACATCGGTTATTGCTACTCACTTTAGTGAAACTATCAAGAGAAATGCTAATCTTCTTATCGGACGTGAAGAAGTACAGAATATGCTTGATCTTATTAAAGATGATCATAAGGCTCTTGTATCTGAAGTACTTGCAGCTAAGCCTCATAATGAAAGTCCTCTTGGCTACATACAAAAAGTATTGCAGAATCTTCTTCAGGAGGAAGTGCCTATCAGAAACAGTGTTGCTATATTAGAGGGTGTTGCTGATGCTATAGCTATTATGGGAAGTGAACAGGCTACAGAATTAGTAAGAAGCAGATTGGCATCTCAAATATCACAGATGGTTGCAGATCAGGATAGAAATATAAGGGTTATTACTTTGAGTCAGCAATTACAAAATAATATAGCTCAGAACCTTGCTAATACAGGTAATTTACAGGGTTCTCAAATGATAGCTATGAGTTTTGAAAGTATGCAGAACTTAATTAAAAATATAAAAGATGCAGTTAAGCTTGTAACAGATTCTGGAGTTGATGATATAGTATTTTTAACATCGCCTCTTATTAGAAGACCTCTATATCAGTTTATAGCTAAAAATATAGGAAAGTATAAGGTTATAGCTACTACTGAAATAGCACAGGGATACAATGTACAAGGTATTGCTAGTATAAAATAGTGAATAATGCCATAAAAGGCAATTAAGATATAAATATAAATAATAACTTGGAGTTATGCTATGAAAACAATAAAAATATTTGGAAAAAACAGAGAAGAAATTGAGAAACAGGCTAGGGACAAATACGGCGAAAGCTATTTTATCATTAGCGTTAGGGAAAGCAAGAGAAAAAATATTTTTGGTATGATAAAGAAAGAATTTGAAGTTTCTATAGGTATATTAGAACAATATTAATTGGTATAATGCTGGAGTTTTAAGATGAATAGAGGAGTTAAAAGATGGTAGATATACGCACTATTAGAGGCAAAGATAAAACAGATGCATTTGCCAAGGCTAGAGTTGAATATGGCGGTAATTTTGTTATTTTAACTAGCAAAGATGTAAAAGTCGGAGGTTTTCTAGGACTTGGGATGAAAACTGAGCATGAACTTAGAATAATGCTCAATAATTCTATATATGATAGAAAAAATAATTCCTTAGAAGAGAAAAACAATTATTCAGATGAAGATGATGAAATGCATAGAAGCAAGCTTTTAAGTGATAGAATAGAAATGAAAAAGCATTCATCAGAAACTATAGATGCAAGCGAGATGGCAGACAGAATAGTTTCAATTACTAAAGCTTTAAAAGAAAAGAGTGCTAGCAGAAATAATAGTTCTTCTTCTAATAATAATAGTTCTAATACATCTAGTGCTAATATTGAAGAAAATTCATATAGTAATGATGAAAATGATGATATACCTAAAGAGCTTTTAAATGATAATAATATAAAAATAGAAGATAGAATAGATGATAATAATACTAATAATATAAGAGAAAGAAGTATTGATAATTTCTCATCATTCCCTAATTTTAATAATAATCAATATTCTAATTTTTCTAATTCTAATTTTTCAAATATGAGAGGATCTATGCTTTCAGATTATCCTAATAATAATAGTTTCTCTCCAATTAATAATTATAGTAATTTCAATAATAATAGTTTTATGAATAGTATGAATAATAACATTCCTAATTTTACTAATAATAATGTTATGTATAATCATGCTAGCTCTAATAATAATAGTAATCAGAATAATAATCAAAATAATATAAATAATTCTGTAGATGATAATGTAAAAAAAATAGTACAAGAGCAAATAAGAGATATAGTAAAAGAATATCTTGGAAATAGCTTTCCTAATATAAATTTAAATAAAACTAACTCCAATAATTCAAATACATATGATGAACCTAAATATCAAAATAGAATGCCTTATTCTGATGAGGAAGATGAAATAAATAATGCTATAGAAGAGATAAAAGAGTCAAGAAGAGAATATAGAGAACATAGAGATAGCAGAGAATATAGAGATAGCAGAGAATATAGAGATAATAGAGAAGAGAATAATAATATTAGAGAAAGAAAAAATAGTATCAGAGATTATTTTGAAGAAGATAATAAAGATATGGATTTTTATTCTTCAAATGATGATATTGAAAATGGTTCTGATATTAATGTTTCTGATGGAATGGAAGACAGTTTCAATTATTTAAGAGACAGAGAGTTCCCTGAAGAAGTATTATTAGATTTGAGAGAATATTTACTTACTTCAAGCAATGCAAGATTCTTCCAATCTAAAGATGTTATCAGAGAGGAAGTTGAGAAATATTTTGCTGATAAATTAATGCTTTCTAATGGTATAGAGATAGGAGCAAAGAAAAAAATCATAGTATTTGTAGGTCCTACAGGTGTTGGAAAAACTACAACTATACCTAAAATAGCAGCACAATATATGAAATCTGGTAAAAAAGTTTCTTTTGTAACTATAGATAATTATAGGATAGCAGCAGTTGATCAGCTTCAAAGATATGCAAGCATAATGAAAGTTCCTTTCACAAGTGCTAGTACTCCTGAAGCTTTAAGAGCTGAAATTAGAAAGATGGATAATTCTTCTCTTCTATTTATAGATACTATGGGACGTTCTCCTAAAGGTACTGAGGATATAGTAGCTATGTCAAAATACTTTACTACAGTTGGAAGATTTGATATGGATATTCAGCTTGTTATGAGTGCTACTGCAAAATATAAAGATGCTTTAAAAATATTAAATGGTTTTAAGCCTACAAATTATAAAGGCGTAATATTAACAAAGGTTGATGAAACTGATTATTTGGCTTCTTCAATTTGTGCTATTACTAAAAAGAAATTGCCTATTACATATATAACACATGGTCAGGGTGTACCTAAGGATATATCTACAGCCAAAAAATATGGTTATAAGATAATAGAAGGTTTGTTTGGTAATGTAAAATAATAAAAAATAAAAAATAATTAGGAAATTAGAAACATATTATGAAAGATCAAGCTGATGAATTAAGAAAAATGATGGGGGTAAAAGATAAGCGCCCTCAACGCATAATAAGTATAGCTAGCGGTAAAGGCGGAGTAGGTAAAACTAATATAGCCATAAATTTATCTATAGCATTGCAGCAATTAGGACAGAATGTACTTCTAATAGATGCCGATCTTGGACTTGGTAATGTGAATGTTATACTTGGTAATATGCCTGAATATAATCTTTATCATGTTATAAAAGGTGTAAAAAAACTGCATGAAGTTATACTTGAAACAGATTATGGTATAAGATATATAGCTGGAGCTTCAGGTTTTTCTTCTTTAGCTAATTTATCTGGAAGGGCTTTGAATAAATTAGTTAATAGTATGGATTCATTGAATGATGCTGATATAATAATAGTAGATACTGGAGCTGGAATTTCGGATACTGTTTTGTATTTTTTACTTTCTTCTGATGAAAGTATAGTAGTTACAACTCCTGAACTTACTGCTATATTAGATGCTTATGGAGTAATAAAATCTATAGCTCCTGAAAATGCAAATGCTGATATAAAGATATTAGTTAATAGAGTAACTAAGGCTTCTGAAGGTAAAGAAGTAAGTGATAAAATTATTATTACTAGTAAAAAGTATTTAGATATGGATGTGAAATATTTAGGCCATGTTATGGAAGATAAAACTATTCCTTATGCCGTTTCACAGCAGCTTCCTTTTTATCAGTATGATAATAAATGTCAGGCATCTATGTCTATATACAATATAGCAAAAAGAATTATTGATATGGAATATGATGATAACAGAGATGTAAAAGGCTTGGGCGGTTTTATGGAGTCTTTGCTTTCTTTTGTCAGCAAAAAATAATGGAATATTTTAGAGGTAATTTATGAACAATATTGCAGATAAAATTAAACAGGCTTTTTCGTCTAATTTTGGTAAATTAGCAGGTATAATATCTGTTTTATCATTTATTATAACACTTATACTTTCTGTTCTGTATAAGAATAGGATAGATATATCTTTGTTAAAAGCTATTATTTCTGGAGTTATTACCATAATAATATTATTTTTGATTGGAATAGTATTAAAAAAATATTTGGGAGATTCTATTATAGAAGAAAGTGCATCTAATAGTTCAAATGAAATAGATTATAATGCTATAGATGATAATTCAAGTCCTTCATTAGATAGTATAGAGCAAAATACTAATACTAATACTAATACTGGTGATTTTAATCCAGATAATATCTCAATAAATCCTTCATCTGCTGCTATGAATGTTGATAAAAAAACTAAATCAGATTATCATAGTTCAGGCGATGATATAGGTGATATAGTATTCGGAAATACTTCCTCTTCTTCTGCAAGCAGTACTAATTATAGTGCCCCAAGCAGTATGTTTCCAGATAAAAAGGTTGCTAATAGTGAAATATTAAAAGAAGTTCATGAAGATCCTGAAAAAGTAGCTAAAGCTGTTAGAACTATGATAGCTAAAGATGAAAAAGAAGATAAGAAATAATTAAAAAATTAAAAAATTAATAGTTAGAGTGAATATTATGAAGATGAATAAAAAAGACAAAGATAAAATACCAAATATTACTAATGAGAATGAGCAGGAGTATTGGCTGGAGTTTAAAAAGACTCTTTCGCCTTATATAAGAGAAGCTCTAATTATTAAATATTCTCCTTTAGTAAAATATGTTGCAAGCAAGATATCTGTTAATATGGGCTCTCATAAACATATTGAATTCCAAGATTTAGTTGGATTTGGTTCTTTTGGTCTTATGGATGCAATCGATAAATATAATCCTAACAGAGATATTAAGTTCAAAACTTATGCTGTTACTAGAATTAGAGGAGCTATATACGATGAACTTAGAAAATTAGACTATCTTCCTCGTTCTATAAGAAAAGATGTTAAAGAAATAGAAAAGGCTAGGGAGATATTAGAAGCAAGACTAAGCAGAAATATAAAGCCTCAGGAAATAGCTGATATGCTTGGTATACCTATAAGTAAATATAATGAAACTATGAAAAGATATATAGAAGCTTCTCCTACATCTTTGAGTGATGTTTGGTATGTTGGAGATGATTCTGATGAAATATCTGTGATAGATACATTGAAATCCAATGATAAAACTAATCCTGAGTATTTGGCAGAACGTGAAGATGTTAAAAATAAAATAATAGCAGCTTTAAAAAAACTTCCTGAAAAAGAACAGCAGGTACTTATATTGTATTATTATGATGATCTCACTTTAAAAGAAATAGGAAAGGTATTGGAAGTATCAGAAAGCAGAATATCACAGCTTCATACAAAGGCTATACAGCAGTTGAGATATAGTCTTTCAGAGATAAAAAAACAATTATTATAAAATAGGTGATTTATATGAATGAATTAAAAAGAAAAATATTAGAAAGCGATTTTTATAAAGAAGTTTATAATAATAAAAATACACGTTCTGTGGAACTATCTGTTGTTTCTTTAGAACGCGGTATGCAGGAAGCTGCTGCAATATTTCAATGTCCTATTTATGAATTGAGTTATAAAGTATTGGAAGAGGGAAATAAAGGATTTTTTAATATAGGTGCTAAACCTTATTTAGTTAGATATACTCATATTACATATGATAAATCTAGCATAGGAGATGCTTCTCATGGAGGTTATAGTAGTTCATATTTAGAAGGAAATTCTCAAGAAAAAGTAATCTTAAACAAAGATACTGAAATAGTAGTAAGAGTAAAGAGAGACGGAGTATTCTTAAAAGTAGTTCCTCCTGTAGCAGACGGAAAAAGAATCGAAGATATTACTGTATTAGAAGGAAAATTAATAGATGCTGGTATTAAAGAATATGATTCTCATTTAGCTAAAAAAATGCTTCATGAGCAGACAGGAATATATGAAAAGGTTGCTGAATGGGATATATCAAAATCTGGAAACAATGCTAGAATAAGTTATACTGTAAGTGATGACAAAATGCGTGCATATGTTACTGTTACAAAGCCTACTAAAGGCGGAAGAGAAATGGACTTAAAAGATGTTAAGGAATTATTAGAAAACAGCGGTATAACTTTTGGTTTTCAAGAGGAAAATGTTACTAAATGTTTAGAAGAGGGTACTTTTAATGTCCCTATATTGGCAGCTGAAGGCCGTCAGGCTGTAAATGGTCAGAATGCAAAAGTAGAATATTTAGTTAATGTTAATAAAAAAGTTATACCTAAATATATAGGAGAAGATCAAAGTATAGATTATAAAGATTTAACTATAGTAGAAAACGTAGAAAAAGGACAGAAATTAGCTAGAAAAATTCCTGCTACAGACGGAGAATCTGGAAGAACTGTAATGGGAATAAAAATAGAAACTAAAAGCGGTAAAGATATAGAAATTAAAGATATATTAGGCGACAATGTTGAGATGGCTGATGATGGAGAGAGCATTATAGCATCTATAAGCGGTCAGGTTGTTCTTAAGGGAAAACTTTTGAGCGTTGAACCTGTATTTGAAGTGGCTGGAGATGTTGGTCCTGAAACAGGTAATATTAATTTTATAGGAAGCGTTGTAGTTAAAGGAAGTGTTAGCGACAATTATTCTATAAAAGCCGAAGGTAATATAGATGTTCATGGTACTGTTGGTAAATGCGATCTTGAATCTAAGGGAGATATTATGGTTAAGCTTGGTATTCAGGGTAATGAAAACAGCCATGTAAAAGCTGGAGGAGATGTTATTGCTAAGTTTATACAGTTTTCAAATATTGAAGCTGGAAATAATGTTGTTGTTACAGAAGCTATACTTAACTCTAATATTGATGCTGATAATAGAATAATACTTATAGGTAAAAGAGCATCTGCAAGCGGAGGAAGATTAAGAGCGTTAAGAGAGGTAAATGGTAAAGTATTAGGTTCTCAGGCTGGTGCTAAGACATTAATAGAAACAGGAATAAGTCCTGCAAAAAGACGTGCAATAGATGATCTTGATAGAGAAAAAGAAGAATTAGATATATCAATAGAAGAAACAGAAAGAAATATAAAATCTCTTGAACAGGCTGCTAAACTTAAAAAGCTTGATGATGAGAAAAAAGAACAGCTTCAAAGTTATAAAGAGCAATTGGAGCAGGCTAATACTAGAAGAGAAGAAATAGTATTAAATAGAGAAGCATTAGTTCAGGAAATGGAAATAGAGAAAGTTGAATCTACAATAAGTGCTGGTAAAGAAATGCTTCCAGGTGTACAGCTTACTATAGGAAGTGCTGAGTTTTCTATAAGACAGAGTTATAAGGCTATTACATTCTTTGAAGAAGACGGCATGATACAAACTGAAAAATACAGAGGCGAGCCTAAAAATGATAAAAAGGAAGAAGATGAAGAATAGTAAGAGGTTTTTATGTCTTTGAAAATAAATGATTTTTATAGAGCTGCTATAGAATGTGGAATTGATGCCGATCCTAGAGGAAGAGAAACTGTAGAGAATGAACTAAAAAATATACAAAAAGAATATGATAGATTAGATAATAAAAAAAAAGAATATTTTGATAAGGATACTCTTTTTAATCCATATGCAGATACTAGAATTTTAAATATCGCAGAAGATAAAGAAATAAAAAAGATTCTTTGCGGTATAGATATGCAGACATCTGAACTATTACTTGCTGACAGATTAAATGAAAAAAATTATAATATAGATTTGATTATTACTCATCATCCTAATGGTTATGGTTTTGTTAATTTTTATGATGTTATATATATGCAGGCGGATAAAAATGCATTGCATAATGTACCTATAAATGTTGCTGAGAGTTTAACTAATAAAAGATTAAATGAGGTAAGCAGATCTGTTTATAGTGCTAATCATTATAGAGATGTTGATTGTGCTAGGCTTCTTAAATTAAATTATATGTGTATGCATACTGTTGCTGATAATTTTGTTGAAACTTTTTTAACTGAGAATATTAAAAAAGAAAAACCAAATACATTATCTGATATCATTAGCTTTTTATATACAATAGAAGAATATAAAATATCTGCCAAGAGATTTAATCCTCCTAAAATATTTAATGGTTCAAATAAATCTAAAGTTGGTAAATTTATAGTTGATATGACAGGAGGGGCTTCTTTTGATTCTGCTATGATAGAGGCTTTAGCAAGATCTGGTGTTTCTACTATTATAGTAATGAATATATCTGATAAACTTCTAGATGAATGCAAAAAATATTATATTAATGTTGTATGTGCTGGACATATGTCAAGCGATAGTTTGGGTATTAATTTATTATTTAAAGCTATAAAAGAGAAAACAAAAGAAAATTTTGAAATAATACCAGCTTCTGGATATATTTTTGTAGAGAGATAAAATACAAAGAGTTTTAATATGTCTAAATATTATAATATATTATTTGATCTTGACGGAACAATTACTGATTCTGCTCCTGGGATAACAAATGCTGTGGTATATGGTATAAAAAAGATTAATGAAGTATATAATTTAAATATTGATATTCCAAGTAAAGATATATTAAAAAAATTTATAGGTCCTCCTTTAGATGTGAGTTTTAGAAAATATTGTTTAGACGATGAAAAGTTATCTATTGATTTTATAAAATTCTATAGAGAAGATTATAATGGAAATGACGGATTATTTAACTGTACTCTTTATGATGGCATATATGATTTGATAAAGACTTTATCTGAAAATAATTATAAAGTTTTTTTGGCAACTGCTAAACCTAAAGAATCAGCCTTAAGAATAATAGATCATTTTTCTATGACAAGTTTTTTTACTAACTTTTATGCTCCTATACTTGGGGGAAAAATCAAAAGTAAATTAGATGTGCTAAATGATGCCTTAAATAAAGAAAGTTTTGATAAAAGTAAAACTATAATGATAGGGGATAGAATTGATGATATAGATGCTGCAAAAAATGTAGGTATTGATTCTATTGCTGTTAAATATGGTTTTGGTAATGATAAAGAGTTTATAAATGCTTCTTATATAGTCAATAATGCTAAAGAAATATTTAATATATTAGCTTAGTAATATTTCTTCTAATACTTTCTGACTTTTTATTGTTCTATTTACATGATTGTATATTGATTTATTCATTATATTTCTTATATTATTTATTGAGTCATAATATATATTTTTTAATTCTTCATTTTTTATTATATCCATTAATGATGTATGTTTTATTATTCTCATAAATATTTTATCATTCTCAGTAATTTCTATGCGGTCTTTAATAATATTTTTGCATTTTGAGCATATTAATCCTCCTTCTAATACAGAATAAAATAATGTATCATTATTATTTGTGCATATTATACATTTATCTAAACTTGGAGATATGCCTGCCACATGAAGCGTTTTTATTTCAAATGCTCTTATTAAAATATTAATATACATTTTTTTTGTTTTATCATCATAATTACTTTCTTCCAAACTTTCCAAAGCATCAAGCATTTTTTCCATTAAAATAAAATATCTATTATCAAAATCCTTAGCACAGAAAAATAGTATCTCTCTAATATAAAATACAGCTAATGATGAATATATAGATTTTTCTAAAATTTTATAATTTTTTATAATAGAAGATTCTTTTAATATAGAAAGCTGATTTTCTTTTTTTTCATATAAGCTGATATTTAATTTGGATATGCTTTCCATATCAGAGCCGAATGCTTTTGAATTTCTTTTAGCTTTATAGCATATTGCCTGAATTATAGAATTATCTGTAAGAAAAGATGCTATTATAGAAGAAGTTTTATATTGATTATATGATAATATAAAAGCATTAGTATTTTTTATCAATATTATTCCTTAATTAAAAAAATAGGGCAGGCTTTAATATTATTAAAACCCGCCCCGCTATGCCATCAGCAGCAATTAAGCTTGATGTATAGCATTGCTTGGACAAACAGCCTCACAAGCAGCACAATCAGTACATTTCTCAGGATCGATCACGTAGATATCTCCTTCGCTAATAGCATCGAATGCACACTCAGGAAGGCATGATCCGCAAGCTACACAATCGTTATTTATAACACGTGGCATAATTGACCTCCATTAAAAAATTAAACTGTAATTGAATTATAACATAAATGTATAATGAAATCAATATCTATTATTTAGATAAAATATATAAAAAATATTATATCATGTATATTATATATTTAAAATATTGATATATAATGTGATTTTTTATGCTATTATATTTATAAGTTTAATAAAATAATTAATATAGTTGTAAATTTTTTTAATAAATGTTAAAATGTAACTTAATATAGTAATTTTCGTATAAATCAAAACTACAATATTACTATCTTTTGTAATAATTTAAGGTTAATTTTATTTAAACAAATTTATATTTAATCAATTTTAAGGAGTTAAAAAAGAAAAAGAAAAAAGAATTTAAAGTTGCCGTTGCAGGATATGGACATGTAGGAAAGGATACTGTAAAAACTATAATAGAGAATAATTCTATAATGGAAAATAGAACAGGAATAAAATTAACCATTAAAACCATTTTTAGCAGAAATATTGATAAAGTAAAAGATGATAAATTTTTAGATAAAGTAGAAATTAAAACTAAAGATTTAAATGATATTTTAAATGATGATGATATAGATATAGTAATAGAAGTATTGGGAGGAATGGATACAGCCAAAGAACTTCTTATGAAAATAAAAAAGCCAGTAGTTACAGCAAATAAAGCATTACTTGCTAATTGTTTTGGAGAGCTTATAAAGAACAGAAAAACTGATATAGCATTTGAGGCTTCTGTTGCTGGGGCTATACCTATAATAAAGGCTATGAAAGAGAGTTTGGTTTCTGATAGAATTGAAAATGTTTATGGTATATTAAATGGAACTTGTAATTATATTCTAACTAATATGACAAAGAATAATTTGAATTTTGATGATGTTCTAAAAGATGCTCAGGAAAAAGGTTATGCTGAAGCTGATCCTACATTTGATATTGACGGTATAGATACTGCTCATAAATTATGCATACTTTCTTCTATAGCTTTTTGTAATGTTATAAGTTTTGATAAAATTTTTATAAAGGGTATAAGAAATATTATATTAGATGATATTGTTTTTGCATCTGAACTTGGTCTTACTATTAAATTAATAGCTGAGGCTGCTATAGATGAAAATGATAATGCATATATATATGTTATACCTACATTGCTTAATGATGCTAATATGCTTTCAAAAGTTGATTATGCTTTCAATGCTATAACTGTAGTTGGAGACCGTTCTGGCGATACAGTTTTCTATGGTTCTGGAGCTGGCGGAAGACCTACAAGCAGTGCTATAGTTTCTGATGCCGTTACTTTAGCTAGAAATACACTTATTACTGATGAGCTTAGAATACCTATACTTGGATTTGTTAATGAAAATAAAAATCTTAAAGTTAAAGATTTCAAAGAGAAGAATGAAACTTTTTATGTAAGATTCAAATCAAAAAATAATAATCTTCTTGCATTTAATGAGGCATTTTATGATATTAATATTGAAAAGAGTGTGGAGAGAAATGGAAATTTTATGTTTGTTCTCAAAGATGTTAATATTAATTCTATCATTGAAGCAATAGATAAAGTTGAAAAAATAGATGATATATTTATAGCTAAAATAAAATAATTAGCTATTAAAATCAATTTCTTCTATAGATTTTTTATTAGAAGCATATAAACACATTAATACATATACAGCAGAGCTTAATCTATTTAAGTTTTTCTGTATATGTTTATATGTTTCTTTATTTTCATTTTTACTATCTAAATAATCAATTACATCTATACATAATATTTCTAATTCTCTTATTTCTGTTCTTAATTTATTTAGTATGATTACAGTTTTTGGCATACTTGAATTTATATTAAATAAATGATTAATTCCCATGTATTTTTTAGGATTATATGATATTTTATGTATAGTTTCTTCATCTAATGAAAATAATTCTAAATCTTTTGGTATAGTATTTGATGCTTCTGATTTTGTTAATTTTATCATATAATTTGAGCATTCATTTAAATACGATGATAATATTTTTTCATTTAAATCTGATATTTGAATTTCTGATATTAAAAAACTAGCCCTTAGAGAATCTATTTTTCCTCTGAATTTTATTCTTATATCATTCTTTTTTACTATATTCTTATTTATTAATACCGTATAATCTTCTTTATTTATCATTATTTTTCCTTGTATTAGATAAATTAAATTACTATTCTCTCGCTTCCTTCTCTTTTTACTAATTTTTCTCTTTCTAATGCATTCAAAATAGGAAGCACATATTTTCTTGAAAGACCTGTTTTATCTCTTACAGATGCTATAGTGATAATATCATTAGTTTTAGTGTTTTGCATAATAAGTTTTTTTATTCTATTATAAACATCCATATGATAATATATACCTTCATCAAGATACATTGCTTTTTTTGATGCAGATAATACTTTTATATCTTTTATTCCATTAGTAAATGTTCTTATAGTTTTTTCATCTAATCCGTTTAAATCTTCTTTTTTTAATCTTTCAAGTAATATTTTTTGAGAATTATTTAAATTAATTTCCTCACTATATTTTTTATATATATTGTTAAAAGGCATTATAATTTTATTTTCAATTGAATAATTTATAAAAACATTTGTGAATGCATTATCAATATTGAGATAATTTCTTATATCATCAAAACTAATACCTTCTTTTTTATTTTCTATTAGGTTTTTTAATTTTTCTAATAATTTATTTAAATAATCTTTTTTTACAAAGTAATTTGATATACTTACAGCATAATCAGGTAAATCACCATTGTATATAGTATATCCATTTACAGACATAAATAAATCATTATACTTTTCTCTTTTTATTATTCCTAAAAACTCAGAAGCATTATCTATTATATTTTTTCTAATTGATGGATTGGTTTTTTCTCCCCAAAATACATTTCCATAAGATATTATTTTGCTTCCTCCATGACTTATAAGTATTCCTCTCTCTTTCCAAAATACTGATATAGCTTCAGCAAATTTTAATCTTATAAATCTATTATCTATTTCTTTATTATCTTTATTTGCTTTATCATTTGAATATGTTTTATACATTGGTATTATTTGAGCAACCAAGCATTCTGTACCTATAGCAAATTCAGCATTTTTGATTTTTTTAAGATATTCAGCATCATTTTGATTTATAAGTTCTAATATTATTTCATCTGTTGAAAATATTTTTTCTTCTTTAGAGCATAATAAATGACCTCTTCTTATTTCCTCTTTTTTTATATTTTTTAAATTTATAGCTATTCTGGAAGAGGGGTAAACTATTTCTTTGTCTTCATGGTACGACTGAATATTTCTTATTGAAATTTCTTTTTTGCTCGGATAATGTACTAGGCTATCATCTCTTTTTATTATGCCTCCTCTAAGGCTTCCAGTAATAGTGAGGCCTGCTCCTTTTATAGAAAATACTCTGTCTACGTAAATATGGGTTTTTATATTATCTTCATATTTTTCATTTGATAATATATCAGTTATTCTTTCTTTTAAAAAGTCTATATTAGTACCATTTAAGGCTGATACTTTTACTATTTCTATATCTTTATTAAATATTCTATACAGATTTTTTTTAATATCTTCTTCGCTTTCTTTTAATTTATTTTCATCAACCAAATCAATTTTATTAATTACGCATATTATATTTCTTATGCCAAGCGATAAAGCTACTTTAGCATGCTCTTCAGTCATATTCATCCAGCCTTCATTAGCACAAACTACAAGCATAACTAAATCCAAGCTCCACATACCAGCAACCATATTTCTTATAAATCTCTCATGTCCAGGTACATCTATTACACCTATAGTAATATCATTATTAGGCTTAAAAAATCCGAAACCCAAATCAATAGTCATCTCTCTTCTTTTTTCTTCAGGAAGCCTCATCATAGCAATGCCTGTTAATGCTTTTATTAATTGAGATTTACCATGATCAACATGACCTGCTGTACCTATTATTTTATTCATATTATGAAACTCCTATTATTGCTATAAAAACAGTCTCTGCCTTTTATGATGGCTTTAATTAGTTTTTTTATTTATTATTAGCTAACTCGCTTTAAAAATCATTATCTTTTATTTTTATTAAAACTTCTTTTATATAATCTATATCTTCATCATTTATAGTTATTACATATATAAGCACTGAATCCTTTTTTACTTTTGGTATAATAGGTACATCTAAATTATGCATAAACTTAATTATAGCCTTTATATCTTTAGGCTTAAAACTTATTGCATAAGACGGATAAAAAGTATCAGGCATAGCACCGCCACCTGTTTCTATATCTTCTTCAACAACTTCAAAACCTTCAATGTTTTCTATAATTTTTAAAGCCTTTTGTTTTATTATTTCCTTATCTATATTTAATAAAGTTTCACAGTATCCTCTGAAATTGCCTTCAGTATTCAATCTTTTTATGATACTTTTTTCTAATATTGACAGTACTGTTTTTCCGCATCTGAAAGCTCTCATTAAAGGATGTTTGTATATTTTTTCTATATATTTTTTCTTTCC
>CALXXQ010000204.1 GCA_944392715.1 uncultured Brachyspira sp. | reverse complement strand
GTCCATTGAAAGTAGAGCGTACAACAACATTAGTAGCTTCTACAGGATTTTCAAATTGTCCCATTGTAACTATTGTTTTTTCTTCTTCATTTTCTTCTAAATCCATATAAATAGGCTTTTTTAAATCTCCGCTTGTAGCTCTTATATTTCTTGCAGAAAGTGAGTTTACTATATCAGTAAGCGAAATATAATATTCCTGCAGTTTTTTTGGATCAGCTAAGATTTTTACTTCAGGATCTGTTCTTCCCTGCACTCTTATATCAGCAACTCCATCAACATATTTTAATTGTCTTTCTAATTCCTTACTAAAATCATATAATATTTTTTCATCTCCATTATAGCCTTTTTTGAAATGCACGCCTATATTATATATCGGAGTAAGTTTTGGGTTTATATCTGTTATTTCTATAGTTTGAACTTCAGCTGCCATATCAGGAACACTTTGCATTTTCCTAAATATATCATCTTTAGCTTTACTTGTATCTATTTCCATATCTAACTGCACGAATATTATAGCTGCATTTTCTGTTATTATTGAAGTAAATTCATCTATTCCTGATATTGTTCTTAATTGATCCTCTATTTGTATAACTGCATTTTGCTCCACATCTAAAGGCGAGGCTCCAGGATAAACAACTTGTAAAATCATTAATTCTAAATCTGTAGAAGGGAATGATTCCTTATCTATATTATAGTATGAATATAGACCTATCATAATAGATATAAATATTATTATATTTACAAGTATTCTATTATTGGCAAAGAAATATATTAAATTTTTCATTATACCGTTACCTCGTAATTATTATAATATAAATATTATTATATTATATTAATATAATATAGCAAATTTTAGTATGAATTTATACTTTATAATTTAATATGATTTGAGACATAAATTTAAATATGTCTATAAATTATTATAATTTAATAGACATAAATATAATATTGTTGTTTATTATAATATTAGTTATCATTTTTTTATAGAATTATTTATAATTATAGTATTATATAGTTTACATTTTATTATATTATAATATAATAGATATATGTCTGATATTATATCATTTAGTAGGATTTTTATATGAAAAATAATTCGAATAAAAATAATGCCAGGGTAAAAAAAACAAAAAAAATACTTGAAGATTCATTGGGGATTTTATTGGAAGAAAAACCTTTTGAGGATATAAGAGTAATAGATATTTGTGCAAAGGCTAATATGCATAGAAGCACTTTTTATACCTACTATAATGATAAGTATGAATTATTGAAATCTAAATTAGATGAATATGAGGCAAAATTTTTAGAGGATTTAAATAGATATAAAATAGAAAATAAATTAAAAGATTCTCATATAGATATAATGGAAAAAATACTTCAATATTTTTATTTAAATAGAAAATATTTAAAAATAATATTTCAGAATAATAAAGATGGAAGTGTTACTAAGATTTTAAGAGAGTATTTAGCTTCTTATGTAATAGAGGGTATAAAAGATTTCAAAACTATAAAACCTGAAAAAGAACAGGTTGTAAGGATTATGGGAAGCTTTTATTCCGGAGCTTTCATATCAGTTCTTACAGATTGGATTGTTAATGATTGTTTTATATCTGTTGAAGATTTGGCAGGATATATATCTGATATTATTATGCAGAGAGTTTTTTCTGAATAAGTAAAATATTTATTTTGAAATTTTAATTATTCTTGAGAATAAATTTATCATGTCGATAATATAAAAAATAAATTAACTATTTTACATTTATATTAAAAATATGATTTTATTAATATAAATAACAGGAGAAAATATTATGAAGAAGATAAGTTTATTTATATTATTATTTGTTTTTTCATTTAATTTTTTAAATGCACAAAATATAACAAAAGAAAGTGATTATTCAAAAAACTGGGCTAATTTTATATTCAAAAAAACTATAGATATGAAAGGTGCTTTATATGAAGGTAGACCTGGAGGAGATTTGGAGCTTGTTTCAGGAAGATCACCTATTTTATTGATTAAACTTTATACTTTTTTAGGTGCTAGATCAGATACTCATGCTTATTATACACATCAGGTGCCTATATCAATGTTTTATGATGGTGCTCCAGCTTTAGGTGTTAATTTGGTTGAGGGTTATTCAATAGAAGGCGGAAAAATAATGAGATATTCTAAATATATAAGAAGCTATCAAGGAAAATTAGATTCTTGGAAAAAAGCCAATTCTACTTTTACTAATGACAGATGGGTTGCTAATACAAATGCAGATTGGGCTTCTTATCCTGTGCCTCAGCCTGAAGATGTTAACTGGGCTGATGGAGAATATGCAGGAGAGCTATATTAACAAATATAAATGTCATATATTTCTATTATATTAGTTATATTATTAGTTCTTGCAGTTTTATTTTTTATAAGTAATAAAAGTGTTGTATCATATGATAATGCTTGGATTAGATTAGTAAAAAATAGGACTATAAAAAATGAAGATAGAAATTATTTATTTAAAGAAGATGGAGAGATGCTTATAAATAACAGCAAGAAATTAATTTTTTTTAAAGCAAAATATGAGAATATGGCTGTTTATAGTAACACAGATTATTTAAATAAATTTATGTTAGTTTTCTCTGGATATCCTTCTATTAAAGTAACATTTATGGAAGGATATATCATAGAAAATGGTAATTTATATTATACATATGCTTATAAACCTTCCTATTATACAAAACTCAATAATTGGATGAAGCTTAACGGTGTTTTTCAAAGCAAAGAAAATTGGGTTGCAAATAAGAATGTAAAATGGAATACTTTTCCTTCTCCAAAATCCTATGATATAAATTGGGAAAAAAAAGCTATGATAGGCACTTTATCATAAAATATATATTACAATTTATAGTATTTATTGTTATATAATTATGTATATTGACTAATTTTTTTAATTTGTTATACTTAAAATAATTTATGAGTAAGGAGAAATATATAATATGAGTTTAAATATATCAGATAAAGGCACTGTAAAAGTTGTAAGTTTGGTAGGTAAATTGGATGTTAATTTATCTGTATCTATAGAATCTGAATTAGAACAATTGGTAGAATCTGGTTCTATATATTTAATTTTAGAATTATCAGGAATTGAATATTTAAGTTCAAGCGGTATAAGAGTATTTATTTCTATAATGAGAAAAATTAAAGATAAAAATGGAAGATTAGTACTAGCTTGTGTTCCAGATATCATTAAGAAAATATTAAAAACAGTAGAATTAGAAGATTTATTTGAAGTATATGAAAATATAGACGATGCTATTGCTTCTTTCTAATTAATATTTTAGATTGATTTTATTTGTATTTTTTGTATAATACTTTTATATGTTTTTTAGTTATTATGGATAAAATAATTCATTATACTAATTTATAATATAGGCAGAGTAGAAATATACTATGAAATTTAAGTGTTATATAAAATTAAAAATATTATTTTTATTTTCTTTTATTTTATTTGCTTGTGCTTCAAGTCAGAAAAATTCTGATTTAGCATTTGATAGCAGACCATTTTTAAAAGAATATAAAAGATACTCTTTAACATCTGGTGAAGTCAATCCAGTATTGGATGCCGTAATCGATAGAGAAGGTACTTGGGTATATTATACCAGAGAGAATGCTGGAAATACAGATATATTTGCTATAGATTCATATACTTTGGAATCTTATAGATTAACTAGAAGTCCTAGTATAGATGAATCAGTTTCAGTTGATGATAAATCAAGATATTTAGTTTTTTCTTCAACTAGAGATGATGCATTCGGAGATATTTATTTATATAAACTTGTCAATTTTGGTATAAGAACTTCAAAAAACGGTTTAGAAAATTTAGAACAGAATATAATAAGAATTACAGATTATAAAGGCTATGATATAGAACCTGTCATTTCGCATAGGGCTAATATTATAGCCTTTATTTCTGATAGAGATGCTGGAATAAAAAAGCTTTTTACTGTTAAACCTAATGGTAAAGATCTAAAAAAGATGTCCGATATTGAAGCTAGTTCTCCTGCATTTTCTTTTGATGATAGTAAAATAGCATTTATAACTTCTAAAATAGGGGATAAATATTCTCAATTAGCAATATTAGATTTAAATTCAGATCCTAATTCTCAAACTAATCTGACTATACTAACAGATACAAAAACGTTTAAGTTTAATCCTACTTTTTATAATGATGATACTATTATTTATTTTGAAATAGAAAAAGATTCTGATAGAGATGGAAATTTAACATTTTATGATAAAAGACGCTTAATGTCTTATTCTTTATCAACTCATCAATATTATGTTTTATCAGAAGATACTCAATTATCAACTTTTAATGTAGCATATCCTTCAGCTTTAGTTGGTGCTTATGTAGTAAGTGAAGAAGGTACTAGTATATTAACTATGGGTTCTACAAAAGAATATTTTATAAAAGATGATAATTCGTTAACTATGTATAATAGTTTTGTAGCTCTTCCATATACTAGAAAAACTGCTGTGATAGATAGATTTGCAGAATATTTTCCTTTTAATGAAGATCAAAATAATGTTGCTAATGCTTATTTTAATATGATGATATCTTCTTATACTAATAATAATATTAAAGAGTATAATAGTTCTAAGAGAATGTTAATAACAGAGTATACAAATACTTTAGCAGGATTTTTGGCTTCAAAAATAGACGGAAATTTTAATACTAATAATAATTATTTTGATATAAATTATTATACTAATGAATATTTTTTAACTAATCAAAATTTAGAAATTACAAATTTAATAGCTTGGTCTGGATATATATCGGCAAATGAAAAATATAAAGCTAATAATAAAAATAAAAATACTTTAGATATACTTGATAATATTATGAATCTTAATATTAATAAAGATTTGTATATGTTAATGGCAAAATTATATGCACATTCTGTTGAGGATAACGGATATAAATATCCTGAGGACAGCGATTTTTATAATAATCCTTATAGAAGAAAAGATTTATTATTTTCAGATAGATTAGAAATTGCCAAAGATTTTATAAGAGATTCTAAAATTCCATATGACACTATAATAGATAATTCTCATCCTTATGCTCCTTTGTCTGTAGCTGCAAGACTTATATATTTAGACGGACTTATACTTTCTAGAAATTATGATGATGCTACAAATTTATTTAAACCTTATATTGAATCAAAAAATGAAATAATGCTTGCATTGGGAAACTATGCAAATGCTAAAGTTTTATTGGCACAAAAAGATGATGGAGCTTATATTTTATTTAAAAATGCCTTAAGCTCAGGCGGTAAAAATTTTGATTCTACTTATGAAGCTCAGAATTGTAAGGATACATTAGCTAGTTATTATAAATCTTTAGCAGATAAAGCTTACAATGAAGGAAAATATTCATCTGCATATGATAATTATAATGAAACTTTAAAATATAATCCTAATGATTCTTCGGCATCTGCTAGAGTTATAGAAAGCGGACTTAGAGCATATAGTACTATAGATTCATTAGAGAAGACTATTATGGAGAGGGAGAGAAATATTCTATCAACTAGATATTCTTCCCATGAGGCACATGCTGAACTTGCTAATGCATATTATTATTTGGCAAATAGATATTATGGAATGGCTATATCAAAGCAGTATAGTCCTGAGCGTTATGTTGTAAGCGATAAAAAAAGGGAAGATGGTTTTTATTTATATTTAAATAAAGCTTTTAATTCAATAGTTGATAAGGCAGTATCATATATTGATTTTGCAATATTTTTATATCCTGATGATGATAATTATTATATAAAAAAAGCTGAAATGCTTACATTTGCACAGGCTCTAAAAATGCAGGTTCTTCAAGATGAAAAAGTATATAAAAGTGTAATAGAATTAGTTCCTGCATATAAAAATAATGCTATTACAAATAATACATATATGGGATATAATATGCTTGCATTTCAGAATGCTAATTTGGATTCTGATATTATAGATTCATTAATAATGGCAAAAAGTAAAGTAAAAACTAAGCCTAATATAGTATCAATAATGCTTGCTAATTCATATTTGATAAATGGAAGATATTCTGATGCTGCTAATGAATATAAAGAAGCAGAAAGTTTGCTTAATCAAGTAGGAAGTGATAAAAGCAGGGCTTGGTATCATTTCTTTTATGGTTATTCTTTATGGATGAATAATGATATAAAGGGAGCTTATGAACAATATGATATTTCACGTTCTTTATTTGAAAAATTAGGGGATAAAGAATCTATATATAAAATAGTAGGATATACTTCTGTTGCTGCTATAGAGCAGGAAGACTATGAAAAGGCTATAGAATCATTATTAGAAAGAGATAAGCTTACTCAAAATGATATTAATAAAAATGAGCTTAATCAGCTTTTACTTGCTGCATGCTATTTAAAATTAGAAGATTATAATAATGCTTTAGCATATTGCGATAGTGTAAAAGCACAGATTGATAGCTTGGATTCATCATTATATACTCCTAATTATTTAAGTATAACTTTATATGGTGCCAATATAAATATAGTTAATTTAGGTCTTGCTTCTTTTGGAGGATATATACCAGGAGAGCCTCTCAATGTTGATAAACAGCAGATGCTATATTCTATATATCAGGAATTATATGAAAAAATGGGAAGATATTCCGAGGCTAGGGAAGCTTTATCATCATACAGAAATTATGTAGTTCAGGATAAGCCTAAAAAATCTATTCAGCCTTTGATGCTTGCTACATATTATAATAATGAAGGGTATCTCTATTACAGACATGGAGATCAATCTAATTCAATAATGTCTTTTAAAACTTCAATAAAAGAATATGAAAAAACTTTAGATGAAAAGACTTTGGCTAATAATCCTAATCTTAAATTCCAAAATGCTGAAAATGATGCTAAGAATTATCTAAGTTTATCTTCTTTATATTTAAGATATTTATCAGAAAATGATTTAACTTCTATAAGAAGAGAATTTTTTATAGAATTATTTAATACAACTAAAACACTTCAAATATTATCTACTAATAATTCTGTTAGTACGAAAGATAGATTATTATTATATTCTCATATAGCAGCCTTTAAATATATAATGGCATTTAAACTTACAGCTAATAATAATGTCGATTATATGAAAAAACAATCTAATGATCCTACTGATATGACTGAATATGATATAAATATTCAAAGATTATCTATGCTTAAAGATGCTATTGACAGATATAAATATATTTTATCATCTAATTCTAATTTCCCAGTAGATTTAAAAACAGAAATTATTATCAGATATAATTTGGCAAAAGCTTATGAATTGGCAGGATATATAGAAGAGGCAGCACGTGAATATATGTCAGCATTTTCAAAAGCTCAGGCTTCAGCATTCGCAGTTGAAGAGATTGCTATACTTACTACATTGATTGATTTCAGTACAAAATATAGAAATAGATATCCAGACAGTTTAGATTATCCTGTACAATATGTATTTAGAATACTTCAGAGAATGAGAGAAAGCGTATTTATGATAACATTTGTTGAGGATAATAATTTTATATTAAGACAAGCTAAATATAAAGTTATAAAATTCTTAAAAGATAGTTATCCTGATGCTAGTCTTAATATACTTGCTATGTTTGATGCTGTTGATATGAGAAGAAAGTTTTTAGATAGAAGGCTTTATACATTAGGCGAGAATAATTATTATCTTAGAGAATATTATAAGCTTTATGAGAAGGCAATATATGCTTATCAGAGATATTTGAATGCAGTTGCTACTCCTTATGACAGTAAAACTGAATCTGCTATGTTAAAGGAAATTGTAGCTTATGAGAAAGAGGCTGTAGAGAAATTTTCTAATACTCCAATAGAGCCTATAGTTGTATGCGATGTTAAGCCTCAGGATATCGATAAATCTATGCGTAAAGATGAAACTCTTATTTGGGATACTTTTTTAGGTTATAGATTCGTAAGAGAAAATGGTAATACTTCATTTTATATACAAAGCAATGCTATGCCTAAAACAAAAAGCTATGTTACTCATATTGGTTTTAGACCTATTGTTATAAGCAATAAGAATATTTTTGTTAGAGAATTATATGATTCTACAGAGTATATGCTTCCAGCTAAAACTGCATATATAGACAGCAAATTAATATCATTCTATAGAACTACTAGAAATGCTCAAAAAGAAATTAATACTATGACTATGGCAAGTAATACAAATGCATCTAGTACTAATGTTTATAGTTATAATTATGCTAATGATGTTTCTATTGAATATGATAATGATAATTTATATAGAAATATTCAATATACTAATGAAACTTTAGAAAATACAAATACATTATCAACTAATATATCAGAAACTAATACATCTTCTCAAAATAGAAGAAGGAGAAGAGGTAATTTTAGATTTATAGAGTTAAAAGATGTTGCTACAAATTCATATGTTCCTTTGGTAGTTGATATAACAGGTGCTAGTGCTTCTGATATATCTAATGTAATGAAAAAGAATCTTTATATAGTTTATTGCGATAAGGCTACATTTACCAACAATAGAAGAGTTTTGAGGAATTTAAATAATATAGCTTTAGTTGTTGGAAATGATGAAAAGAATTCAAGAATACTTTTCTATACTAATTATTTCAGAAAGCTTTCTACAAATTCTTTAGAAGAGAGTATGAAAGGCTATGATAATAATATGTTTACTGTATATGGAAAGCCTGATTATAGTATGACTTCTCTTTCAAATGCAGCTTATCAGTTTAAAATGAGGCTGTATAATTCATATGCTAATAGCGAATCACCTAGCATTACAATGATGTCTAATGTTATTGCTTATTCTCAAAGCGATAATGAAAAAATGATTAATTATGCTAGAATCGTTGAAGATAGATATAAAGTTAGAGATACAAATTCAGCTTATCATTTCTCTGAAGAAGGTTATAAATTCTTTGCAAGTTCTTACAGCAATATAAGCGATTCTAATGCATATAGATTTATTAAATCAATGCTTCCTATCTATAGAAGAATGGGTGAAGATGGTGCAGTAAAAGGAGCTAATAGAGCACTTCATTTTATGTATTTATATACCAATGATAATTATGATTTGATAGATGAATACTTTACACCTAGAACATTATCAAGATTCTTAAAAGCTAAAAATGATCCTAAAGAATCTGTTAGATATTTGAATTATATTGCAAGCAGAGTTGATGGAGAAAATAAAGAGAAAATTTTAGAAGTAGCTGTTCTTTATGATTTGATATATGCAAAAACTCCTATTGATACTGTAACAAATCTATTAAATAGAATGCAAAATACAAATGAAGTATTAACTGTTGCTAATACTATAATGGATTCCAAGTCAACTAATGAAAGTGATATATTTGCTACTATGAATTATATATATGGTAATCAGTATATATTTGAAGCTGAAACTATATCTTCTTTTGCTGATAAATTTTATTCATTATATAAAACTAATTCAGCTTATATATACGGACTTTTAAATAAAATAAGAGTTCCAGAAAGTGATTTTGATAATAATATAAAAGATGCCTATGAAATATTCTCTAATGAAAATACTAATACTATGTTTATATTCTATGCTTATGAGAATAATAAATATGCATCATATAGTTATGTTGTTGGAGATAATGAGGTTAAGAAATCTGTTTTAATAGATAGAGATAAGCTTAATACATATTTAAATGATTTTACTAATGCAGCAAAAGCTAGAGATAGAAGAAATTCATTAAAATCTATTCAAAGTGCTATGCTTTCATCAGATATAATCAAAGATTCTCAAAGAGCTCAGAGAATATATATAACAGGTTCAGCTGCTAATTTATTTACAGTTCCTTTTGCATATTTGGAAGCATTTCAAAATAATGATGTTGTAAAAATAAGAGAGTTTCAGTATTCTCCTGAATCTATTTTGAATATTGGAAATACTTCAATAAAATTAAGTACAGCGACTAATTTTTATACTTCATTGGAAAGCTCGGCCATTAAAGCATATAATAATGCTAATGGAAAAATTCCTATGACACATTATATAGGAATAGATACAAATAGAGATAAGCCTTATGATGATATGGATATTTTCTTGTCTCCTGCTAGAAATAATGATATAAATAGATATTTAAGAGCTAGAAATGATACTAAGCTTTTATTTACTTATACTACTAATTCTTCTGGCGATTATTATACTGTTATGAAATATCTGTATAAGAATTTTGATAAAGGAATAATTGATTCATATAAATATATAAAAACTAATAGAGTTCCAGTTAATGCTATAAATCCAAATGATAGAAATACATTATATATGGCTAATTATGCTTTATTTGACTATATATTACCTGGAATTCCTAGACATAACGATAAATAAATTTTACTTTATTGACAATAAATATCTTTTTTAGTAAAAATTATTTACTTTTTCTTGACATTTTGTTTACAATGTGCTATAATATAATCATAAATAACAAGAAGGAGAGATTTATGAAAAAGATATCTATTGCAATCATTAGTATTTTTATAATTCAAATCCAAACAGCTTTTGCTGATTTTCATGGCGGTATTGGTATATATGTACCATTAGGAGCATCAATTTCACAAAGTTATCAAGAATATAAATTAGGAGCTAATAATCAGGAAGGAAAATTAACTTCAGGTTCAGCTTTTGAATGGGGAGTAGGAATAACTCCTGGTATATATAATGGCTTTGATAATTTTATGGGATTTTCTCTATCATTAGATTTAGCTTATCATAGAGATGTTTATGCCTTTAATGAAAGCAAGCAAATTGGCACTACAGCACAATATCAAAATATTAAAACAACTTATTATTTTGATACTATAACAATAGGTATACTTCCAAAATTTAATGTATATAACTTTTTTATAGGTGTTGGAGCTGGAATAAAAATTCCATTGTCTGGAGGAGAAACAACACAAAATTATAATACAACATATTCTCAATTTGAAAATGTTAATAATTACTATACTATGGCTGATATAAAAAATAGATATAAAATGTCTGTAATTCCTTATGTTAAATTTACATTGGATTATTTATTCTATTTCAGCGATGAAACAGCTTTGGGTATAGGATTCTATGCCGGATATGATTTCGGACCTGGAAGAGTTACAGATACTACATTTAATAAAAATGATTATGGTGCTGTTGATTTAGGAGGACAGATAAGTTTCTATTTTGTAGATAATTAATATTTAATTAATATTCACTATTATTTATTAAGGCAGGGCATTCCTGCCTTTTTATTTTTTAAATATATTTATTTATAAAATCATAAATAGTATTCCAATATAATTCTTCATCATTAAATACAGCAGATATATGCTTACCATTTTTTATAATAAGTTTTTCTTTTTGAGAAGAACAAGATTCATATAATTTATTAACCATATTATAATCAACTAATTCATCTTTATCACCATGTATAAATAAAATAGGAATCATTGATTTTGATATCCTTTTTTGAACATCAATATCTTTAAATGAAAATCCAAGTCTTATTTTAGTCATTAATGATGTAAACTCAATTATTGGAAGAAAAGAAAATTTATAAGCTATATCCAATCTTCTTTTTAATTGTTCATAAGCATTAGTAAATCCAGCATCTTCTATTATTGCTTTTACATTATAAGCATCGCTTTCACAGCTGCACATCATAACAGCATTCGCTCCCATAGAAATGCCGTAAAGAATTATTTCAGCATTATTATAATTGTCATTTATATATTTAATCCAAGCAAGTACATCAAGTCTTTCCAAATATCCAAGAGAATATATTTTTCCTTTGCTTTCTCCATGTGTTCTTAAATCTATTGCAAGTATATTAAATCCCATATCATAAAATTTCTGGGCAAAGTATTTCATATAAGAGCCTCTTCCTTCATAAGGATGAACTATTATAATAAAAACATTACTTTCATTATTTATAAGATGAGCATGCAGATTTTTATTATCGCTTGAAATTGTATATACATCTTTTTGAGAAGTTTCAAACCATATTTTTCTTTTTTCTTTTATTAATTTTTTCTCTTCGCTTTCTTCTTTTTTATTTTCATCTTTTTCAAAAAGTTTTTTATTAGTTTTTACAAAAATCTTATTTACAAAATGATTTGATATCACTATTAATGATAGTACAATTATAGCTATTATAGAAAATATTATATAAACAATCATTATTAACCTTTATAATTTACTTTCAATTATTATATAATATTTTTTGTTAATTTAAAATACTTAATAAATTATTTGTTTTTATTAAAAAATTACTGAAATTTTTTTATAGAATATTATAATGTAATTAATTGATATTAAATATATTTATTATTCGGAGTTTATAATAATGGATTATAAAGATATATTGATTAATATTATGAATTTATCATATTTTCATAATAAAAAAACTACTACTCAATATTTGTTGTTAGAACCAATTATAATAAGAAAAATACATATAAGTTTAGGTATATCAAAGGAAGAATTGATAAAGTATATAAGTAATTTTTTCAATAATAATGATTCTATATCAGAGCAAATAATAATCTATTATTCATCATCTAAAATTATTCAATATGATAAACAAAAAAATATATATATTATTAATAGCAATTATAAAAATGATTTATTATCTCAATATGAACAAATATATGTGGAAAATTCAAATAAAATAAATAGTATTGAATCATTTTTCATAAATAATATTAAAAATATAGAATATAATAATATATTAGAAGATATACATAATTTTTTTATTAAATCTTTAAATATTTATGATAATTATGATAATAATACTAATCCATCAAATATGGATCAAATGATAGCTATTATATTAAATGAAATGAAAGATAGAGATAATACGTTTTATCTTGATATAATAAAAAATATTATTAAGGGACTAATAATACTAAAAGCCGTTTTAAATAATAATAAATGTAATTTGCTGAAAAATAAAAAACCAAGAATATATTTAGATAATATATTTATCACTAATTTATTTGTTTGGTGTGAGCAATCATATTATAAATCTTCTATTTTAATATTAGAAACTTTAAAAACATTAAAATTTGACATATTTATACATAGTATAACTTTAGAATTAATACTAGATTATGTATACTCAGCAAGAAAAATTAATGTAAATAGAATAAAAAGAAATAGTTTATTTTATAATATATTATATTTTGATTATAATAATAAAAATGCTGTAGATGTTAGTAGTTGTTCAATTCATTTTATAAAAAATATTATAATTGAAGCTTTAAATAAATATGGGATAAAAATACTTAAAGATATAAATTATAAAAGTAAAAAAGAAAATAAAAAGTTATATAACAAAATACATAATGATAGAAAGCATATTAATAGGAAAAGAAAAAAAAGAGATGACTTAAGAGAAAAACAAACACTCTATGATTATACTATAATATTATATTATAATAAAGTTAATTTTTCAGAAATAAATAGATTATATAATATGCAAAATATATTTTTAACTTTTCAAAATGCTATTTTAAATAATGTGTTATATAAAACAGAAGATTTATATACCCCAATTATGAATGTAAATAATTTTATGAATTTATTATTATTAGAAACTGTAATATCAAATATGGAAGAATATTCTAGTTTAGTAGATATAACAATTATTAATTCATATTCTAAAATATTAAATCATTCATTTAATATTTTTATTAATAATGTATATAAGGATATGCATATTAAAGATAGAGATCAATTATTGGATTTGGTATTAGATCCAGAAGGAAGGAGATTAATAATTGAAAATAATTTAAATCCAATAAAAACACAAAGAGTATTAATTAATAAAATAAAAAAATTAGATGAAAAGTTAAAAAATAAAGATAAAGAAATAGATTTAAAGATTAAAAATTATAAAAAAGATATTATAAAAATCGCAATAAGATTTCTAATTTTATTTAGTATACTTTTTTTATTATTTAATAATATATTAAATAATATAAATATTGATAATACAAAATCATTTTTATATAAAATAATAAATAATAAAATTATAATTACTATTATAACCACTATTGGATCTGTTATTGGATCTGTTATTAGTAATATTATTACAGATATAATTACTAAAAAAATAATTAATAAGTTTAATTCCAAAAAAAAATAAATATTCTAGTTATAGTAAAATTATACAGTTATATTTCTAAATCTTTATTATTTTTAATCTAATGTTATATATTAACTTAATTATAAGTCATTTAGTAACAATTAAGTAGTATTTTTTATAGTTTTTAAGTTTAATCAAAACTATTTTAATTACCCTAAAGCCACATCTAAAACCATCATTATAGCAAATCCGAATATAAAACCGAATACCCCAAAATGATTATGTTCTTCAGCAACAGCTTCAGGAACAAGTTCTTCTATAACAACATACATCATAGCACCAGCAGAAAATGCTAAAGCTATCGGAAGTATTACTGTAAGTTTTGTAACAGCCAATGCCCCTATAACAGCAGCAATAGGTTCTACTATTCCAGATATTGCTCCAAGTAAAAATGATTTTAATTTTGATACACCTGTAGTTTTAAGAGGCAGAGAAACAGCAGCACCTTCAGGAAAGTTTTGTAAACCTATACCGAGAGCCAATGCTAATGCAGCATTAAATGTTACTCCACTATCTCCAACAGAAAATGCTCCGAATGTTACTCCCACTGCTAATCCTTCAGGTATATTATGCAAGGTTATAGCTAAAAATAATAATATGCTTTTTGATAATTGAACTTTAGCACCTTCTTTTTCCTCATTGCCATTAACTATATGCATATGCGGAAGCACTTTATCTAATAGCCATATAAAAAATGCTCCGAATAAAAACCCTAAAACAGGTATAACCCAATTAGGAAGATTAGTATTTTCTGATAATTCTATTGAAGGAGCTAATAATGACCAGAAACTAGCAGCTGTCATTACTCCTGCTGCAAATCCGTACATCGATGCCAATAATTTTGGTTTTATTTCTGACATAAAGAAAAATACAAGACCTGATCCTAATGCTGTAAATGCAAAAGTGATGCCTCCTCCAAATAATGCTAATTCAACTGGTGATGAGTTTGCTATCATTTTTTATACCTTTGTTTTTATTTTTTATTTTTTTATTATATACTTTATTAAATTAATTTTCAATACTTATTAGTAATTATTATCAATAATATTTATATGTTTTTTATTTTTAAAAAATAAATAGTTATAATAACTAGATTAATTTCTTATTTTGATTTATTATATATAATTATAAGATTGTATTTGCTTTATTAAATAGGAGCTTTTTATGCCAAGTTATAATGATAATAAATATTTTGATAAAGATTGTGTATTTTGTAAAATTATAAAAGGAGAAATACCTTCAAAGTTTATAAAAGAAAATGAATATTGCGTAGTATTTGCAGATTTAAATCCGAAGGCTAAAGTTCATTTACTTGTTGTACCTAAGCCTCATGTAAGAAATATATTAGAAACAGATGAATTTTTAATGAATAAAGTTTTGGAAACTATTAAGGAAGTTGCTAAAGAACAAGGATTAGAATCTTTTAGAATAGTTAATAATTGCGGTTCTGGAGCAGGACAAACAGTATTCCATGTTCATTTCCATATACTTTCAGGAGATAATTTAGAGGAATAAAAAGTTATAATTGGAGTTAATATAATGATAGACAGTCATTGCCATCTTACATATATATCAAAAAAAAGTAAAGAATTAGAAGAAGTTTTGCAGCGTGCTAATAAAGCTGGAATATTTTATTTTGTAGATATAGGAGTTCATCCAGATGATATAGATGAACGTATGTTTATATTATCTGATGCTGAAGGAGTATTTTTTAGTATAGGATATTATCCTGATTATGCAAATGAAAATGATGAAGATACATTAAAGGCTTTTGAATTAAAGATAAAAAATTTAAATAAAAAAACATTGGAAAGAAGAAATAAATCAATATATGCTGTTGGAGAAATAGGGCTTGATTATTATCATAATGATGAAAATAAAAATGAACAGAAAGAATTTTTCAAATCATTATGCGATGTAGCTAAAAATGTTGATCTTCCAATATTGATACATAGCCGAGATGCTTTTAAAGATACTTTTAAAGTTCTTAGAGATGCAGATTTACCAAAAAGAGGAATATTCCATTGTTTCAGCGGTAATGTTGAAGATGCTAAGAATGCATTAGATTTAGGTTATATATTATCTTTTTCAGGTTCGGCTACATATATGAAAAATGATTTTATAAGAGAAGCTGTAAAGTATGTGCCAAAGGATATGTTCACAATAGAAACAGATTCCCCTTATCTTACACCTCAGAAAGTGAGAGGAAGAGCAAATGAACCTTCTTTTATACCTTATACAGTAGAGGTTCTTTCAGAGGTTAGAGGCGAAAGCAGTGAAGATATTATGAGAACTGCTTTAGAAAATGCTGTTAGAGTTTTAGAGCTTCCTGTGGATTTAAATAGAATAAAATAAATATAATAAAATAAAAGCTCTCTATAAAATAATAATTCATTATAGAGAGCTTATTTTTAGAAAATAATTTTTATAGAGATTTAACTGCTTCTTTTAATTTGTTTAAATCATCAGCATTAGGATGTCCCATAGC
>CALXXQ010000203.1 GCA_944392715.1 uncultured Brachyspira sp. | reverse complement strand
TAACAGAGTCAGCACCTATAGACTGACCTACAACCTCTTCTTCTACAATAGTTACATTAAGAGGTAAAGCACCTTCTTTTAATATTCTAGCTAAATCCTGAGCTTCTTCTAAAGTAAATCTTCCAGTAATAACGCCTCTTCCGCCTCTAATTTCATCATTGATATTAGGAGCGCTTATAACTTTATCATCTAATACTATAGCAAGCATTCTATTTTTATTCTGTGCAGTAACTTCAGCAAATTGAGTAGAACCCTCAGCATTAAGTTCAAACTCAACTGTAACTTCTCCGAATTGTCCGCCTCCAACTTGAGCATTAATCAAAGCACTTCCCTCAAGAGAAGGATCTTTATTAACTATAACAGGAGCACCTCTTACTCTTCTTCCAAAATCATCTTTTTCACTATAGAAATAAAGCTGCTTTCCATATTCAGGTACTTTGGCAGTATTAGTAAATACACCCATAAGCATATCATTAGTAGTTAAAGCAGCCGTAGCCTGTTCATCAACTAAATTAAAAGTTAAAGCTCCCTGACTAAGTACCACGCTTTTTATTCTATCAGGGTCTCTAGCACCAGGAAGTTCAACTACTACCCTATCTTCGCCTTGTTTTCTTATACCAACTTCGCTTACTCCAAACTGATCTATTCTTCCTCTAAGTCTTGATATAAGTCTTTCCATAGCATCATTTTTCTCTTCTGCTGTTAGGGAATTAACATTTCTCTCAAGTCTGCTTGCATATTCTTCAAAATCAGCCTGAAGAACTATTCTTATACCGCCTTGCAAATCCAAACCCATATTCACAGATTCGCTTCTTAAACGTTTAAGAGACTGAACTTTATCAATTTGTTCTTTTGTATATCCTTTAGCTATCATTTCATCTAAAGACATATTACTCTCTTCTTTTTTATCTTCAGGTGTAAAGAAATACCATCTCACTGTAGGAGTAATAAACCAAGCCATTACACCAAGTCCTATAATAATGAATGCTAATCTTAAATTATGACTCATACTATATTATCCTGTTATTATAATTTTATTCTACTATGTTAATTATATATTATTCTTTTTTATCTTCTGACTGAGCTTTTTCTAAATCTTCTTTTATTTGATTTTTATCTTCAATAGCTTTTTTATCATCTTTTTTCTTATCTTCTTTTTTAGGAGGATTAAGCATTTCTTCTGTAACTACAGCTGATATAGAAGATTTAATTATTTCCATTTTAGTATTTTCACCAACTTTAACTATCGCTATTCTTCCGCCTTCTTTATCTGAAACATATTCAGCTACTATTCCGCCTGCTATTATTATTTTATCTCCTTTTTTTAAGTCTGCTATACTTTGAGCAAGTTTTTTCTGCTGCTGTTTTTGCGGTCTTATCAATAAAAAATAAAATATGGCAAAGATTACAACCATCATACCTATTGATACTATTGGGCTTCCTGCCTGAGCTCCCTGTGCTCCTTGTGCATATAATGTAGCTGTGAACATTCTTTAATTACCTCTTGATTTTTTAAATTTTTTTAACAATACATCATATTAACAATATTTTATACTTATGTCAACATTTTTTCAAATTTAATTTAGATATAAATTTATCATAAAAAATTAATATATTTATTTTATTATCAAATCATCAATATTAACTTCTGTTTCTATCATATTATTATTTCTCATAAACTCTTCTGTTTTTTTCATAGAAGCTATATCATTATCAGTAATATCTATACTAAAATCATACATAGTATACATCTCTTTTACAGCATTTTCATCTAAGCCTGTTTCCTTAGCAGATAAACTCATAGCCTCATCATAATTATTTTCTATATAACTTAAAACTTCTTTTTGAGCATTAATAAACTCATCTACCAATATTTTATTGCTATTATAAAACTTCTCGCTTACAGCAACAACAATAGTAGCATCAACTAAACCCTCTCCTGTAGTTACAACATTATAACCATCTTTTATCAAATTATAAGCAGAAGGACCTGCAAGCAAAGCCATATCAACAGAACCTCCTACTAAAGCAGCCTGAGATTCTGGTATGCCCATAGAGATAAACTCTACATCTGTTTCTTTTAAGCCTAATGTATTTAAATAAGCAGCCAAAAGCTCATGAAGTATAGTGCCTTTAGGTCCTGCTATTTTCTTGCCTCTAACATCATCTGCACTTGTTATAGTCATACCTTTCTTAGAAAATAATGTAAATGCCTCAGGAGATTTGCTGTACATATTAATAATTTTTATATCCGATCCGTTAGCTTTAGCCAATATTACAGATGTTGCTCCAACTGCATATAAAAATTGAATATCACCTGATGCTAATGCCTGAGTTTGCTCTGGACCTGTTGTTAATTCTGAATATGTTACAGGAAGATTATATTTACTGAATGCATTACTGAATATCATTTTTTCTTTTTCAACTATTGAAGGTACATTTAAAGGTGCTTTTACATATGTTACGGCTATTTTTTTAGCAGTAAAATTTGTATTAGAATTATTATTAGAAGCATTTGAAGTATTGCTGTTATTACAAGATAAAACAGATAACATCATAATTGTAAATAATAATCCAATTAATTTTAAATAAAAGTTCTTTTTCATTTTTATACTCCTTAAAAAATTATAATATACTTAATTCTTAATAGAATTTAAAATATCTTTTTTTATATTTATAAGCTCATCAGAAAGTATATTTCTTCTATATTCAATTTTGGATAAATCATATTCTTTTTTAATTAATCCTTTTTCAAATATTATAATCTTACTTCCCAAAATCAAAGCTTCATCAATACTATGCGTTACAAATATAATAGACTTTTTATTTAATTTGTAAATATTAATAATTTCATTTTGTAAAGTTTCTCTAGTAAAATAATCAAGAGAAGCAAAAGGCTCATCCATTAAAATTATATCTCCGTCATTAGCCAAAGCACGTGCTATAGAAACTCTCTGCATCATACCAAGAGATAATTGAGAAGGATAAGCTTTATAAAATCCATTTAATCCTATCATATCTATTAATTTATATATATCATCATTTTTATCTTTTTTGATTTTTTTATCCATACCAAAAGTAATATTATCAAAAACATTAAGCCAAGGCATTAATCTAGGCTCTTGAAAAACTATAGATATTTTGGCATTATTTTCTATGATAACATCTCCGCTGTCAGATTTTTCAAGACCTGATAATAATCTTAAAAAAGTTGTTTTACCGCATCCGCTTTTGCCTAATATTATTGTAATACCATTTTCATCAGATTCAAAATTAATGTTTTTAATAACATCTATTTTTTTATTATCAACTATAAATGATTTAGATAAATTTAAAGTTTTAACTTTCAATGGAAACTCCTTTAGAATAAGGAAGTTTTTTTATAAAATAAGAAAATATAATATCAAATATATAACCCAAAACACCTATTGCAATAATTCCAGCTATAACTTTATCCGACCTTGAAAGCTGCTGAGAATCAAGTATCATATATCCTAATCCGCTTGAAGCTGCAATCATTTCTGCACCTATTATAGCCCTAAAACTATATCCAAGTCCTATACGCATACCAGCTAATATACTAGGAAAAGCACTAGGAAGCATTATAAGAAAAAATATTTTTAATTTTGTAAATCCAAGAGAATAACCAACCTCTATAAGTTTATTATCAACGCTGCTTATAGCCTGCCTAATATTAATAAATATTGGAAAAAATGCAGCCAATATTATAATAATTATTTTTGATTTCTCTCCTATACCAAACCATAATATCAATATCGCTATTAAACTTATAGGAGGAACATTTCTCATAAACTCTATTATATTTCTAAAATACTCAAATCTCTCAGGCTTTATACCAAGAAGCATTCCAAATATAAATGCAAAAACAAATGCTATAGAAAACCCAGCAATAACTCTCAAAAGGCTTACATATATATTTTTTATTAAATTCCCATTAATTATATCTATGTAAAAAGCTCTCAAAACCCTCTGAGGCGAAGGCAAAACATAGGCACTCCATATATTAGACTCGCTTGCTATAAACCATAGTATTATAATTAATACTAATACAATATTTTGTTTTATAAATTTCTTAAACATATAGTTAAAATTATACACTATTAGTAATAAATAATAAATTATTATTAAAATAAAACTTGATTTTTTTTTATTAATATGTTAATATTCTAGGCAACTACCAGCTCGGGTGATGGAATTGGTAGACATAGCAGATTTAAAATCTGCTGGTCCTTGTGACCGTGCCGGTTCGATTCCGGCCCCGAGCAAATAGATACTAATTACTAAAATGGAGAAAAGTAAGTTTGTAGCATATCAAAATGTCTATAAACTTTTTTTATATTTAATATATGGTAAATAATCACGATAAACTTTCGAAACAAAATATTATAATCCTTGTAATAGGACTTGCAATATTTGCTATAAGCTTCCTATTCATAGCAATGGTAGGTCAGCACCCAGAAGGATTTATGGGATTTTTAGCACCTTTTACTATGCTTGTAGGTATTATAACTATAGTAGCAGGCTTCCTATATAAATCTAATTCTTAATAAATATTCTTATTTTCCAAAAAGCTTAGCATAAATATCATCTTGTTCCTTCAAATGAATTACAAAACCAACAGCTACTTTATTATCTGTTGCATCTATTATTTTTCTAGCTCCTTCCTCTCTAAAGCCTCCGCATAATTCTATACAGTCTATACCTTCTCTTTGTAATTCTTTTGCTATTTGGCATGCCTCTTCTATATTAGAAACTCCTATAATCTGAGAAACTCCATTATGTATAATTGCTCTGTCTTTTTTACTATCAAATATTTTATCCATTATTAAATAAGCAAATTTCATTTTCTAGCTCCAAATTTTATTATATAGTCTATATCATATAAGAATAATATATAATTTCAAGTTCCCGCAATATAAACTAATAAATATTTTTATTATTAATCATGCAAATAATATTATTTAGTTTACTGTGCTGTATATAAACATTTTATTATATAAATAAAAACTTGGGCGGGTGCTGAAATTTATAATAAGATGTTAATATTGATAAAATTAATAATTCTAAATTAAATAAAAAGTATAAAGGGCGGGGATTTAGAATAAGCAAAAAATATAATAATAAAAAAGGCTCAAGTATTAAACTCAAGCCTTTTATTTTATTTAAATATTAATTTATTATTATTTTCCAGGAGTACTTAAAGCATCATCAATACCAGCTGTCTCTCTACTTTCAAGGTCTTTAGCTTCATAGTCTTTAAGAGGTATTCTATTTCTAATAGCAGCATAAACAGTAGGTACTATAACAAGTGTAAACATAGTAGAAACTGTCAATCCTCCAAGTACAGCTAATGATAAAGGCTGATACATCTCATTACCTTCTCCACCTGATAATGCCATAGGAAGAAGTCCTAATATAGTAGTAAGAGAAGTCATAAGTACAGGTCTCAAACGTCTAGGGCCAGCAATCAAAGCAGCAGCATCTCCATTAATTTTCTTCTCATGCATAAGCTGATTCATATAGTCGATAAGTACAATACCATTATTAACTACAATACCAATAAGCACTATAACTCCTATTCCGCTGTATACGCTTAAAGTCTGTCCTGTAACAAATAATAGTGTAATAGCTCCTGCAAAACCAAAAGGTATGGCAAGAGCAATAACAAAAGGAGCTATAAACGATTCAAACTGACTAGCCATAACAGCATAAACCAGCACTAAAGCAAGTATAACAGCCTGTATAAGCTGTCCGAAAGCTTCCTGCATATCCTCATAGTCTCCTGAATACAGTACTGTAAATCCAGAAGGTATAAATACTTTTTCATTAATGGCAGCCTGTATATCTTTCATTATCTGATTTATAGGTCTTCCGTATCCGGAAGCGGTTATTGTTGTTATTCGGCTGTCATTTTTTCTTTCTATCTCTGTTGGGGCAAAATCTTTTTGCACATTAGCTACAGAAAGAACAGGAACCATACCGTAAGGCGTAGGTATAAGCATTCTATTAACATCATCTATATTAACTCTGTCTTTCTCATTCAAACGCACTATAACATCTATATCGGTAACATCCGAGTTTTCAGGTGTCATTCTAGTTGCAGTTGTTCCGCCGAAACTTGTTTTAATGGAATTAGCAACTGTATTTATGTTAAGTCCCATTTTTGAAGCTAAATCTCTGTTTACCGTAACATTAAGTTCCGGGCTGGCGTCCCCTTTTTTCAGTCTCACATCTCTAAGTCCCTGAACATCTTCTAAGGCAATTATTATCTGATTTGCAATCTCATTTGCCCTCTCTAAATCCTCTCCTACAACATCTATGTCTATTCCGCTAGAATCTGAACTCATTCCTCCCATAGAAGTGGATATATTGTCTACATTGATAGTAGCAGGATAGACTGCTAATTTCTTCCTTACAAGTTCAACATATTCTTCAGTATCCAAAGTTCTGCCGTTTATTTTATCCCTAAGCTGAACTCTAATTTCTCCTCTGTTGGCATCAGATCCTGATCTTGCTCTAGTTTGAACTCTGTCTAAATCTTCTCCAATCAAAGCCTCTATATCCATACGCATTCTGTCTACAAAAGATGAAGTCTGCTCTTTTCTAGTACCTACAGGCATTCTAATATTTGCTCTGAATTGTCCTTCATCAGCCTCAGGGAATCCCTCTTTACCTATAAATATTAATCCTGCTATAATAATTGCAAATACAGTTAATATAACTGGAATTAATACCCTATTTTTATGATAAACAGAATAAGTTAATATTTTTTCATATGCATAATTAACTTTTGAGTGGAAATTTTTATTAAAGAAATTCTCAAACTTTGATAAGAATTTTGATTTTTTAGCAGTTACAAGTCTCGCTCCAAGCATAGGTACAATAGTTAAAGCAACAGCCAAAGAAGCTATCATAGAAACAGTAACAGTAATACATAAGTCTCTAAACATCTGACCAGTCTGACCTTCTACAAAAAGAAAAGGTAAAAATACTGCTATTGTAGTAAGAGTAGAAGCGGATATTGCAAGTGCTACAGTGGAAGTACCGTCTATAGCAGAAGAATATTTACCATAGCCGTTATTTCTGTAGAAAAATATATTTTCAAGTACTACAATAGAGTTGTCTACCATCATACCGATACCAAGTACAAGTCCTGATAAAGAAATAATATTTAAGGTAGTTCCGAAAAAATACATCAAAGTAAATGTAATAATAATAGACATAGGAATAGATATTGCTATGATAAGTACAGTTTTCACATTCCATAAATAAAGCATTAATATTATAACGGCAAATAATCCGCCCTGCCAAGCGGTATCAAAAACCCCTTTTATAGCATTATTAACATTATCTGCACTATTAAATAATATTTCATATTTTATACCTTCAGGCAGATTAAGAGTATCAAGTCTTTTCTTTATGCCATCTGAAACAGCAACTGTATTAGCTCCTGATTCTTTATTAACAGAAACATTAACAGCGGTAGTACCATTAACTTTAATAATATCCCCATCTTCATCATAACCTTCATATATAGATGCCAATTCTCTAAGCCTTATAGGGGTGCTGTTGGTTTTAAGGGCAACTACTACATTTCCTATATCATTTACATTTTTAAACTCTCCTGTAGTTCTTAAAGTATATTTATAAACTCCCTCATAAGTTTCTCCTCCCGCTATATTCTGATTTTCTATAGACAAAGTATCTACAATAGTATTAATATCAAGTCCGTAAGCCTGAAGCCTATTCATATCAACATCTACTTTTATTTGAGTTTTAAGTCCGCCTCTAATTTCAGCCATAGCTACTCCGCCTACCTGCTCTATACTTGTTAGTATTTGATTATCAACCAAATTATATAATGCAGATAGATTTTCTGTGCCGTAAAAAGATATTTCCATTATTGGTATATTGTCGGTAGAGAATTTATAAACGGCAGGGCTTTCAGTATCATCTGGAAGCTGTCTTCTTATTCTGTCTATAGCTTCCCTAATGTCTGCAGTAGCAGTATCCAAGTCGCTTCCCCAATTAAACTCTACTCTTACTCTGGAATCTTCCTCTTCAGAAGAAGAAGTAACTTCTTTAATATTATTAACGCTTGAAACAGCACCTTCTATAATTTTAGAAACTGATTTTTCCACCTCTTCAGGTCCCGCATTCTCATAATCAGTTCTAATTGTAATAAAAGGAAGTTCTATATCAGGCATAAAGTCAACAGGCAGCCTAGATAAACTTACAATACCGAGTATTACAACAGCAACTATTCCCATAAAAACGGCAACAGGCCTTTTTACTATTAATTCAATAAAACTTCTCATAAAAATCGCTCCTTAAATATATAAAATTAACCTCCAATTGAATAAATACCATTATCGCTTGTACTATTATCTTTAGGCTTTTCTATAGTATTTTCCTTTTTTTCAGCAGCATTATTATTTACAGTTGCCGTAGTATTAGGTTTAGAAGTAGCTGGCTTAGTAGTAGTTGTATTTGGTTTGGCAGCTGCAGCATTAGGCTTAGTTGTTGTACTAGGTTTGGCAGCTGTAGCAGTATTTGGTTTTACAGCATTTTCAGTATTAGTAGCTTTTGCAGATGAAGTAATATTAGTCTGTGCGGATGCAACTGCAGTAGGAGGAGTAATATATTCTAAAATTGTAGGGTCATTTTCTATTCTATTAACTAATGATCCGTTTTTTAAGAATTCACGTCCAAACATTACAACTTCTTCTCCCTCTTCAAGTCCTCCGCTTAATGCTACTTTATCCTTAGAAGTAAATAATACATTAACTTCTCTAGTATATGCTCTATATTTGGCATTAGAAGAACTTGAAACATTTGCTTCTGAAGGAGGGTTATTAGAATTATCTTCTTTAACAACATATATATAATTCTTTCCTAAATCATCGCTGAACATGGCACTATTTGGTATGACGAATACATTATCAGCAGAATTTAAAAGTATTGATACATCTGAAAACATACCAGGTAAAAGAAGTCTGTCTTTATTATCTATTAAAGCTTTAACCATTAAAGTACGTGTAGAAGGATTAACAGCATAATCTCTTTTAGTGATAGTAGCTTCTATTTCCTTATTAGGAGCTGAAGGAACTCTTATTAAAACTTTCTGTCCCAATTCAATACCAGCAATAGAACGTTCAGGAACTTGTATTTCAACTTCTAATTGACTTATATCAGCAACATTAGCTATAGGAGTAGCTGCTGCTATTGAAGCACCTACTGCCATATATGTAGTAGTAACATACCCTGCTATAGGAGTTCTTGCAGGAGCATATGCATAGTTTGCACCTATTACAAATCTGTCAATTAAAGCTATTGTATCTCCCTTATTTACAAAACTTCCTTCATATTTTAATATATTAGCTATTTTACCAGGAACATCTGATGATATTTCTACCTCTTTTATAGCTTTAATTTCAGCTGATAAATCTAAATATTCATCTAATGGCTGTTTTATAGGAGATGCCACTAGTACACTTATGGGATTTTCTTTTTTCTTTAAATCTGCCTGAGATTTTTTACAAGAAACAGAAAAAATAGATAAAATTAAAATAACTGATAATATTGTAATACTTATTCTTTTAATCATCATAATCTCCTTTTAGGCACCTAAAAGTTTTAATATTTGTAAAGTGCTTGAAAAATATTCATATATAGCTTGTAAATATGCAAGCTGTGCATTTAAGTATGTTACTTCTGCATCATTAACTTCAAGTGTGGATATAGTACCGCCTCTATATTGTCTCTGTGCCATTTGTAAGGCATAAGCCGCAGTCCTTGCATTTTCAGCCTGTGATTCCAAATTTGCCGCCTGAGACCTTGCTGTAGAAATTAAATCTCTGCTGTTTATCTCTATAGTATCCCTTAACTGCTCATAACTTACTTCCATCTGCCTTATACTAAGCTCAATTTCTTCTGCTCCTTTAGCAGTGGAAGAAAATGGTAAAAGAGAATCAAGAGCATAATTAAGAGAAAAACCTACTCCCCAATTAAACTCGCCTTCTCTATTTTTCTTAAATGTACCGTTTTCCATTTTTATTCTATCTACTGTAGTAATACCGACATTAGCATTTGCAGATAAAGTAGGCCATAAATAGCTTCTTGCTACTCTTCTATTATACTCTAACATCTCTAAATTGCTGCTCATATTTTTTAATTCTATATTATTATTCATTATAATAGTAAGCAAATCATTATAAGGTATATCAGGTAATGCAATATTTGTAGCATCTAATATGCTTCCAACTAAATCAACATCATCAGCAACATTTGTAAGTCCTATTTGTCTTATAAATGTAAGCTTCAAACTTTGATACTGATTGCTTAATGTTATAACTTGAGGCTTGGAACTTTCATATTGTACCTTAGCATTCAAATATTCATATTCTGAAACCTGTCCGTTTCTATACTTTAAATAAGTTTCTCTCATTCTATTGCTGTAATTAAGCTGCTGCTGTAAATATACTCTGTAATTTTCCTGAGCTACAAATGTATTATAAAAATTCAATTTTGTATTTAAATCAACATTAAGTCTTTCATCATAATACACATCTTTTTTCATCTGCAAATTAATATCTCTTGCCCTGTCAGTATTCCAATTTCTAAATCCTGTAAATAATGTTTTTGATAAAGTAGCACTTGCAGACCATGTATCAGGGCTGGAATAAACACCTGTATTTACATCGTTAACAGAATATTCTTGAGATTCTGCCAAATTTAATCCGCCGCTTATACTTAAAGAAGGTAAAAATAAGTCTGAAAATGATGCATCTTTTTGAACCTGTGCTATACGAACATCATATTCAGCCTGTTTTAATGTTTTATCATAATCAAAAGCCATCATTAAAGCATCTTCTAAACTTATAGATATTCTATCAATTTGTACTGTTTCATTAGAGGCATTTATGTCATTTGTCATATCTTCTGTTAAATTTGTGTCTTGAGAATATAAAATTAAGCTAAATATTAAACTTAAAATTAAAGTTGCGTAAAATTTCACTGTCAGCTCCTAAATAAGTTTATATTATCTTTTTATCTTCTTTAATATAATAAATTCATATATTATAAACTTAGAATAAAAAATATCAAGTTACTATATAGCATAATATGTATAAGCATTTTTTATATATTATTAGACGAATAAATACAAAAATAGTTCCTCATATCTTTATAAATTTATAAACAAATAAATTATAATACTGTAAATAATATTTACAATACTGTAATAGTATTTTTTATAAATAAATAGAAAATATTATTAAATAATAAAAAAACAAAAAACTACTTTATACATTTAATACAAATTTAAATATTATATGTTCATTTTCAAATTTTTATAAAATTTTCACAAGCAAATCAAAAACAGATTCATCTATATATGAAGCCTTCTTAGCATCCTCTATTGATAAATTGATATCAGCAAGTATTTTATCCTTATTTACTCCATACATATAAGCTATAGTTTTAGATAAATGTTCTATTTCTACAGGGCTTAAATTTGTAAATGCATATCTAAAATTCGGCAAAATTTCTATAAATTTGTCCTCATCAAGATTTTTTATAATATTATCTATACTGTTTATAATGCTGTCATTAATAAATAATATATCCCTTGCAGCTAAAAGTATACCATTTAAAAAATATGAAGAAGCCTCGCTATCAGAAGATTCAAGAAAATTTGATACTATACTAGAAAACTCATCAGCTGTAAATCTGCCAGACTTATATTTAAGAGATAAACAAACAGCATATATATGAGAGCTTCCAAATGTATTATCAAGCATAGAATCTATTTTATCATTAAATAAATCTATATCGCACCAATTAGGATTCTCCAATATAAATGAATATAAATTCTTCATATAGTAGGAGTTTTTTAATGCCTCTTCTTCTTTTAAATTCTTCATAAAATCCATATTAACAACCGCAAGTACAAACACATCTTTAGCTAAAGATTCTATTATAGAAACAATATCATAATTATCAAATAAAGACTCCCTATCTTTCGATAAATTATCATTAATAGCCTCCATATTAGCCAAATAAGATAAATTATTCAAACAAGAACAAAGACTTATAAAATTATTATCATTTAATATCAAAGATTCTATTCTATTATAATTATTAGTAAAAAAACTATAAATCCCCATAACATTTGCTTTAATCATAAGTTTTGACACTTCATTAGAATCTATATTTCCATCAAGCCTTTCTGATATAATATTAGAAGCAAGTTCTTCTATTGTTACTCCGTATACAGATTTATCTATTAAAGAAGCTTCAACTATAGTTTTATATTCATATTTCCAAACTTCACGGGCTAAATTCTTATTGATTTTATTTACATAATCAGGTCCTCTCTCTAATTTGCAAAATCCAACCTCCAAAAACTGCATCTTATGAAAAAATTTACTCTTTTCAAAGTGACTCTTATCTTTTACTATATCTAATGTAGATTCTATTTCTTCGGTTTTATCTATTTTTATTCTATATTCCTTGCATTTATTTCTAAAATCTATTACAACAGGAGGAACTATACTTTTTGATGATACCTGTCCGTTTGCTATTCCAGAAAGAAGTTTAAGCATTAAATCTAAATTGCTTGTATTCTCCAAAGATATATCGCCTTTTACAAATGCACTTTTAGCAGCATCTATAAGCTCATAAACTCCAGCAGAATGCTTTCCTCTTAATTTAGCAAGATTAACAGCCATATAATAAGCATTAATACAATCGGGTATACTAACATTATGATTATGCCTATCTATATTTGAAGCCTTTATTATAAAAGACATAACAACATTTAAAAAAGTATTTTTAATATCACTTTTTTTATTATCAATATAATTTTCAAGTTCCTTATAAACTAAATTATAAAATGCAGGAAACTCTATTCCAGCTCTATATCCTTTTCTAGCATCGGCCTCTTCAAATGAATAAGGTATTAAATAACTAGCTGCATTTGAAATTATATATTTTTTTAAGCTTTTATATTCTTTATTTAATTTCTTATTATCTTTTTCATCTTCTTTTAATTTATCTATTATACCTTTGGTGTGAAAACTTCCTGTAATAACCAAAACTCTATTATATTTTTCTAATGCATCTTTAACATTCAAAGCCATTACATATTCTCTGTTTCTAGTTTCAAAATCCTCATCTTCTATCAAACGCATATAATAACCTAATGCATAAACACTTCTTATAAAATCTCTGCTTTCTTTAACTATTCCGTTTATCTCAAAATCTCTCTCCCAAAGTTCTGCAAAAGTTCTAAGCCCTGCTTTTTTAGTAAGCTCTACTGTATAGGCATTAACATTAAATTTATTATCATCATTATCGTAAATTGATATTAATTTTCTTTTTTTTGTATCTGCATCATTTTCTTTATTAATTTCTTCAGTTTCTAAATCTTCTTCCACATTATTATTTTCTTTTTCAGTATCTGAATTTTCTATATTATAATTTTCTATCATAGAAGCATAAGGCATATCTATAAAACGGCAATGAATATTATTTTTTAATGCTTCCTTTATAGCAGTAAACTCTGGAGAATAATTCAAGAATGGATAATAACATCTGTATTTTTCATTATTACCATCAACATAGCTGGAATAAATACAAAAAGGTGCTTTGGTGTCTTCTTCTATCATATACTTCATCAAATCATTACAGTCGCTTGGTCCTTCTATAAGTACTGCATCTGGTTTGAAGCTTTCAAAAATTTTCTTCAAATGATATGAACATGCAGGCGAATGGTGTCTTATTGGAAAGAATATTATATTATCTTTTATACTATCTTTAAAACACTCATCAAAATTATCTTTTATACTATCTTTATTATTTATTTTTTTCATTATCAAAATTCCTAAATAATGAAAAATATTTTACTATAAAAACAGTATAATGCAATAATTAGAAACTATATAGAAAATAGATAAAATATATTTTGTTATATTACTGTCTTTTGAATATTCCATTAAATCCGTATTTTTGATTCTCATTATAATTATAAGGTACTTCTATAAGAAATAGAGTATCCATATCTATTATAAACATTATAATTCTATATTTAACAGCCCATCCATACGAAAATACAAATTTATTTTTACAAAATAAACATCTAAAATCAAATGAATATTCACCGCCCATATCATTTTGTATAGATTCTTCTATAAATTTGTTTAATTTAGAAGAGCCAGATTTAAAATAACAATTGTTTTTATTATTATCTTCATCTGAGTAATTATCCATATAGTTTTCTAATTCTGAAAAATACATACTATAAGGATATAAATAGTATTCTAGAAATTTTTCTTTTGATAGAGTAAATGATATTTCTCCATTTTCTGATTTAAATGTAGTGAACAAATTTTCTAATGAAACTTTACTAATAGAATTATATATATTATCATCTAATAATATTGCTATAGGTTCTGCTCCATGTTGTTCATATACATCATCTGCTTCATTTTTATTAACAGCAAATGCTCTCCATATATCAGGCTCATATCCTACTAGCAAAGGTGTTACATACAAAACATTATCTTCAATTATAGATAAATAATAATTTGTAATTTTTTCAT
>CALXXQ010000202.1 GCA_944392715.1 uncultured Brachyspira sp. | reverse complement strand
TTTTATATCTTCAGGAAGTTCTATATTATCAAAATCTTTTTTAAGATTAGGAAGAACCCTTGAACAGAAATCTTTTATATAATCTTTTTTTACTACTATGCTGTCTTTAAAAATATTCTTTTTTATTTTTGGATATGAAGGATTAGTTTCATAAAAAATATCTTTATAAAGTACAAAACCGCAATTCTCTCCGAATGTATAAACTCTATTTAAATCAACATCTTTTATACTTAAATTAAATACTAAATCTTTATTTTCATTATAATAACTTTCTAATTGTAAATTTAAAATTTCATCGCTGAATGTAATTACTCTGCTTTCAAGTCTTATATTAGGAACATCTTTCAATAATAGCAAACATCTATATGCTTCATAATCTTTAAACCATAATTTACCATTTTCCTGTATATGTTTAGCCTCAGCATATAAATTATTCAAAAATCTTATTAATTTCGCTTCTGCTTTACTAAAGTCTTCAAGCTCTATCACCCTTTCATCATCTTCTATATTCTGTTTCTCTCCAATAACACATGAAAATAAAAAACTTTCAAGCTCGCCTACTCTAAACTCTTTTTTATTTTCTAAATCTATTAATTTTAAAGAAAGTCCCAAAGTTCTTTCATTATTATTATCTCCTCTCAAAGACAATAATACTGATAAACTATAATACTCTCTATAAAGATTATCTCTATAATTATCCATTAAAGGTGATCTAGTATAATAAAGCCAATCTTTACGGGCAGGATCTATTATTTCAGATGATTCTTCTTTTTTATTTCTATCTATTCTTTTATTATCGCTTTCTGTGATGATAACGCTGTTTGCTATAGTCTTAATGGATGCCTTTGCTAATTCATCATTTTCTTTGGAATTGGCATTTAAATTTAAAAAAGGATTATCATTCTCCTTAATTTTCTTTTTAGACTTACCCCTAGTGTTCATTCCCATAACCTTACTATATTTTTACACATTATTTTAACGGCTTCTATGATAATAGAATTATAAATAAAAGTCAATATTGTATATTGTATAAAAAAACATGATTTTTTATAATATGTAAAAAGGAATAGTTTTTATTATATTATGATAACTAAATTATGTTAACGTATAATTTATTATGTTAACATGCGATTATGTGTATTATATATAAAAAAGAGTTATTATAATTCATGCAGCAGATATAATAAATAATAGGTATGCTAATAATAAAAAAGAATGAAATAAAATATTATGCAATAAAAAACCGCACTGACTTAGTGCGGATAAATGAACCGGTGACGGGTTTCGAACCCGCGAATGCAGGAATGAAAATCCTGTGTGTTAAACCTCTTCACCACACCGGCATATTTAATATTATTAAGAACTTTAATTCTATGTGAGCCAAGAAGGGTTCGAACCTTCGACAACCGCCTTAAAAGGGCGATGCTCTACCGACTGAGCTATTGGCCCGTTTATTTTTACTTTCAATTAAATGTTTGTATATAATACAATATTATTATTTTTTTGTCAAGTATTAAATATACTTTTTTTAATAGTTATAAAAATATATTCCAAGGATTAGTATTAGGAAGTTCTGCTTCAACATAGATTTCTTCATCTTTTTTAGTAGGATGCGGAAATTTCAAACTCTTAGCAAATAATGCCAAAGGAACATCATCTCTATCATATTTTATATAGCTGCCGTATTTTCTATCTCCATATATAGCATGTCCTATATTTGAAAGCTGTACTCTTATCTGATGAAATCTTCCAGTTTCTAATTCTATTTTTAATAAACTTAAATTTTTTATTATATCTTCTTTTAATACATTATATTTCAATTTTGCTATTTTGGCATTTTTAGTATTTTCAAAAACTACCTGTGCTATATTACCTAATTTATTTGTTTTTTTTATTAGATAATTTTCAAGTTTAGCTTCCTTATCTAAAAGTATGCCATTAACAACAGCATAATAAGTTTTTTCAAATTTTCTATCTCTTATAGCTTCGCTTAGTCTTGATGCAGCCTTTGATGTCTTAGCAAATACCATAATTCCAGATACAGGCCTATCAAGTCTATGTACAAGTCCTAAAAATACATTTCCTTTCTTATTATACTTTATTTTTATATAATCTTTTATATTATCAAAAAAAGAAATATCTCCTGTTATATCGCCTTGAACTAGTATATTAGGCGGTTTTACTGCTACTATTATATGATTATCCTCATAAAGCGGATTTATATAATCATTAATTTCTTTTTCAATATCCATATTATTTTACCATATCTTTTTTCAATTCATAAGAAGTTATATAGTGTTTTTATGATTATCAGAATTTAAGAATATAAAGGAATGTGCCGAGTCAGGGAATCGAACCCTAGACACAAGGATTTTTAGTCCTTTGCTCTACCTACTGAGCTAACTCGGCAAGTGAAAATTATTATAGCATACACAAAAAAAATGTCAAGCATTCATGTAAAATTATTACAAAAAATATATTTATAGGTTTATACTTCATATATATATATTTTGACAAACATCGTCATTAAATATATAATGAAAATCATTTTTTTAGCAGGTAATATAATGACAAAGAAAAAAGATAGAATAATAACATTTTCATTGATTGTTGTAATTATAATATTAATAAATGCAATATTAAGTCAATTTACTCCTATTATAGATTTAACTAAAGATAAAATATACTCTCTAAGTAAAGAAAGTAAAAATCTAGTGAAAAATTTAAAAGAACCTATGAGTGTGAAATTTTTTGTAACTCCTAATCTTCCTCCTCCATTTTCAACTTATGAGAAATATATAAAAGATTTATTTGAAGGATATAAAACAGCTGGAGGAAAAAATATAAGTTTTGAAGTTATAGATGCATCAAAACATGGAGATTTAGCTGCTCAATACAGAATAAATCCTACACAGATAAGCGTATTAGAAAAAGATCAGACCCAAACTAAAGTAGCATATATGGGACTTTCATTTATATACGGAGACTCTATAGAAACAATACCATTCGTACAATCAACTGAAGGTTTAGAATATAATATAGATACAATAATAAGAAAAATGATGGATAAAAATGACAGATTGGCAAGATTAGAAAATAATCTTAATGTATATTATATATCATCAAAAGAAATATATGACCTTCTTCCTATAGGAGCAACTGAACTTATACCAGATTCTATTATGCAGGCTGTTGCTGATGCTAATAAAGATTTAATGAATAAAGTAAGATTTATAAATGTAGATATGTCTAATCCAAGCCAGGAAAATGAAGAAATAATAAAAAAACTTAATGTTAAAAAAATAGAATGGAATGATATAAAAGACAGCGAAGGAAATATTGTAGCAAATAAAGGAAGTTCTTATTTTTCATTAGTTTTAGAAAACGGAGATGATATAAGACAGCTTTCAACATCATATATATTATATGGTGCTTTCGATGAAATAAAAAATGAAATATCAAAAAATATAGACAGTATGCTTGGACTTAAAGCAACTATAGGATATGTACAGGGACATGAGGAAGCTAATTATATAAATATACCTCCTCAATTCGGCGGCAATCCTAATGATGCATATGACAGCATAAGCGAATATGTTACAGAAATAGAAGCTAATTATAATTTTGAACCTGTTGATATTTCACTAAATGATATACCTTCAAGTATAGATGCATTAGTTATAGTAGGAAGTAAAACAGCATTCAGCGATTATGAATTATATAAGCTTGATCAATTTATTATGAGCGGTAAGCCTGTTTTATTTATGCTGAATGGTGCTCAGATAAATCAAGATGATCCTAATGCTCAAATGTATGGACCTAAACTTACACCTGTTACAAATAGATTAAATGAAATACTTCCTAAATATGGATTTACTGTAGCAGAAAATATAGTATTTGATGATAATGCTTATAAAGCACAATTACAGCAAGGAATGCCTGAGCAGAAAATGTATTATATTCCTATGATAAATACAGAAAATATAAATGCTAAAAATGATATAACTAAAAGTATTAATTTGATACTTACTCCTATTTCATCAGAAATTATAGCAGACACTAATAATACTGATATAAAGGTAACGCCTTTAATTTATACAAGTGAAAAAAGCTGGACTGAAACAGAAAACTTTGCTTCATCTATGACTGGAATGCCTACTGACAGCAGTAAATTATCAAAAAGATTAATAGCTGCTATATTTGAAGGAAAAATGAATAGTGCATTTGAAGGAAAAGAAATTCCTCTATCAACAAATGCTCAAAATAATATTAATAATGATATAAACAGAATAAATTCCACTACCAGCGGAAAAGTTATAGTAGTAGGCTCTTATGAAATGGCTAAAAATAGTGCTTATAAAGCAAACAATATATTTTTAATGAATTTAGTTGATTATATGGCAGGAGACAGCGGACTTATGAGTATAAGAAGAAAAGGAGCTGTATTTAATCCTCCTTATCAAGTACCTGAAACTGCTAAGCTTTTTGTAAGAGTAATAAATATAGTAATGCTTCCTGCTGCTATTATAGTATTCGGACTTATGCTATGGAATTCTGATAAGAAAAGAAGAAAAGAGATATTTGAGAAATTTAATAATAATAATTAATTTTATTATTTATGTTTCTTAATTAAATAATTGGAATATTGATAATGGCAAAGAAAAATAATACCGTATTTGTATGCGACAATTGCGGAGAAAGTACTATTAATTGGATGGGAAAATGCCCTTCATGCGGTTCTTGGAATAGTTTAAAACCTTTCACAGAACCTGCAGAAAATACTAATAAATCGATAAGGGAAAGAACTTCACCTGCATTGAGTAATGATAAAGCCTCATTAACATCTTTGAAAAATATAAAGTCTAATGAGAGTATAAGAATATCAACAAATATAGATGAACTTAATAGAGTATTAGGCGGAGGAATAGTTCAGGGAAGCGTCATACTAATAGGAGGAGAACCTGGAATCGGTAAATCAACTCTTCTATTACAAACGGCATCAAATATTGCAAAAACAGAAAAAGTTTATTATTTTACAGGCGAAGAATCTTTAGAACAAATAAAATTAAGAGCTGATAGGCTTACATTAGCAAATTCAGATTTTTTAATATCTTCAGAATCAAACTGCGATAATATAATAAACACTTTATTAGATGATACTCCTTCGCTTGCTATAATAGATTCTATACAAACAATATATAGTCCCTCAACAAATAGTATAGCAGGCTCTCCAGCACAGATAAAAAATTGTGCCTGGGCTTTAATGCAGACAGCTAAATTAAAAAATATAACAATATTTCTAGTAGGACATATTACAAAAGAAGGCACTATAGCAGGGCCTAAAATATTAGAACATATTGTAGACTGCGTTTTATATTTTGAGGGAGATGATAAAGGAATATACAGAATATTAAGAGCTGTAAAAAACCGTTATGGTGCTGTTGATGAAGTTGGAATATTTGAAATGGCAGAGAAAGGATTAATGGAAGTAAAAGACCCTTCCAGAATATTTGCAAGGGGATTAAATGAAACTGTATTTGCTGGAAATGTAATAACTCCTGTAATAGAAGGAAGCAGAGTTTTTTGCGTTGAACAAGAAGCTTTAGTAGGAAATAGTGCATTTGGATATCCAAGAAGGCTTACAATAGGTTATGATCAGTACAGGCTTTTAATAATAATAGCTATTTTAGAAAAAAGGGCTCATTTAAATCTTTCAAATCAAGATGTGTATATAAATATAGCAAATGGACTTAATGTAAAGGAAACAGCAAGCGACTTATCAATTGCTATGGCTATAGCTTCAAGTATGTCTGGAATATCAATTCAAAGAACAACTGCATATATTGGAGAATTGGGACTTTCTGGAGAAGTTAGACCTGTAAGATTTATAGAAAGACGCATAAAAGAAATGAAAAAATTCTCATTAAAAGAAGTATATATATCAAAAAGAGCTGTAAAAGAATTAAAAAATATAGATGATATAAAAATTATAGGAATAGATCATATAAGCGAAGCTGTAAAAAAACTAGGAATAGGATAATATATGGTATATTAAAAATAATTATTTTGCCGATATATCACATATTAATATTTAATAAGAGGGGAAGCTTTGAGCGATAAAACCATAGAATTTTATAAAATATTCAAACATTGCATACCATCCGATAAAGAAATTGCAAAAAAAGAAGAAGACATATTAGAAAATATAATAAATATGTCAAATAAAGAATCAGCTGCCTATATAAGGCAATATATAGCTAAATTAACATACTATCATAAAAATTATTTAGATGTAGAAACTTCAAAACTTATATCTCAAATGCTTTTGGAAATAGGATTCATATTAAGAATACAGTATATTAATTATCTAAAAAATAAAGAAAATAATACATTAAACAGCAATGATACAGAAATAGTCAATTTATCAAAAATGATACAATTATTAGTATCTGAAATAAATAGAATAATATCAACTAAAGAATATGAAAATGATAATATGTTTGATAACTTGGAAGCATTAAAATCTGACACAACAATAGGACATATAAATAGAATATTTATTATGACTATAGAAAATATAAATTTTTTCAATAATAAATTAAATAGAGGTGCTGCAAATAAACTTAGAATAGATTTTAAAAAAAGCTATTATAAATTTGCTGAAAGAATATATCAAAGATACAATTTGACTAGTGATGCTGATACTTTAGATTCAAATGTAAAATTAGGAATAAGAAAAATAGAAAACTATACAGCTGTTGATACTGCAATCGGTGTTTTAATGCATGATATAACTTTAGATAAAGATAGGGACTATATACCGATAGACAATGAAGAAAAGGATAATCATTCTATAAAAGATTATGCATTTGCTAAATATTTTATGAGAGGAAGCGAGGGAGTGGCATTAACTGTTTCTTTACATCATGAATATTATAGTTATGGCTATGGGCTTTTTACAGAATTATATAAAGCGACATTAAGAAGAAATCCAAATCATGAAATAGAATATATAGTATCTTATGATTATAAAGATATATTAACATTACAAAGCTTAACATATCTGCCTGCAAAGATTTTGGAAGTAATTGATGTTTATGATACTTTAACAAAAAGAATGAATAAAACATCAAGAGAAGCTATTTCATTTATGACAGAAAACTTTATAGAAAAAGATATAATGCTTGACCCTATAATGACAGATTCATTCATAGAATATCTAAGAGAAGTAAAAAAAATTAAAGTATAATATTTAAAAATAATTACCAATAATATCTTTTAATCCGTCTTTATCTAATTTATACAATTTTAAAAGTTCATTTCTAGTAGCAACTTCAAAAAACTTATCAGGTAATGCATGGATCTTAACATTTTTATATATATCATTATCAGACATTAATTCTAGTAAAGCACTGCCTATTCCTCCGCTTTTTACTCCCTCTTCAATAATTAATACCTTATCAGCTTTTTTTATCATTTTCAAAATAGTCTCTTCATCTAAAGGCTTCAAAGTAGATAGATTTAATATAGCAGCATTTAAATTAAGTTCATCAACAGCAATAGCTATATCAATAAGAGTAGGACCATAACTTATTATAAGATTATTATTATTTGAAAAATCCCTCACAATATGAGCTTTTCCTATATCAAAATTTTCAGATACTAAATTATCGCTTAATTCCCTTACAGCCGATTTATTATATCTTATAACTGTAGGACCTTTATATTCAATGCATTTTTTTACCATACTTCTAAAATCTTTCTCTCCAACAGGAGCCATAATAGTCATATTAGGTACAATTCTTAAAAAAGATACATCAAATACTCCTTGATGTGTATCACCATCTTCAGGTACTAATCCTGCCCTATCTATCATAAGCTTAACATTAGCATTCATTATCCCAATATCATGTATTACCTGATCATATCCTCTTTGCAAAAATGTAGAATATAAACATACAAAAGGTATTATACCATTCTCAGAAAGCCCAACTGCAAAAGTAATAGCATGCTGTTCTGCTATACCTACATCAAAAAATCTGTCTTTAAAAAGCTTTGCATATTCAGTTAATCCAGTACCAGATTCCATAGCAGCAGTTATAGCAACAATATTTTTATTTTCTTCAGCAGCATCTATTATGCATTCTCCTGCAATATTAGAAAAAGTTTTTGAAGATGATTTATTTTTAAGCTCTCCTGTTTCAACATCAAAAGGAGCTATTCCATGAAACTTAGCAGGATTTTCCTCTGCTATTTTATATCCCTTGCCTTTTAGAGTATTAACCTGCACCAATCTAGGACCTCTTATGGATTTTACTTTTTGAAAAGTACTTATTAATTCATCATAATTATGACCATCTACAGGTCCGAAATATTTAAATCCCATCTCTCTAAATGCAATTCCAGGAGCGACAAAAGTTCTAATAGCACCCTTACCTCTATCTATAAACTCATTTGCAATATCTCCAAACGGCAAAGCAGAAACTATATCTCTTACTTTTACCGATGCCTCCTGAACCAAACTGTCATTTAAAGTGGTATTTAAAAATTTGGATACAGCTCCTATATTCTTACCTATAGACATTTCATTATTATTTAATACTATTATTATATCTGTATTAGTATGAGCAATATTATTTAAAGCCTCTAATGCCATACCTCCTGTCATAGCTCCGTCTCCAATAATAGCTATAACATCTCCCCTATTTCCTAAAATTTCTTTAGAAACAGCAAGTCCATAAGCAAATGATAATGAAGTAGAAGCATGTCCAGTCTCTTCAATATCATGCTCAGATTCATTTCTCTTTGGAAAGCCTGATAATCCGCCATAGGTTCTTAAAGTACTGAATTTATCTTTTCTTCCAGTGATGATTTTATGCGTATATGACTGATGCCCTACATCAAATATAAAAGCATCTTTAGGAGAATCAAATAAATAATGCAAAACTAAAGTTAAATCAACAACACCTAAATTGCTTCCTAAATGCCCGCCTGTATTTGATACATTATTTATTAGAAATTCCCTTATTTCAGAAGATAATGATTTTAACTCTTCTATATTTAATTTTTTTATATCTGATGGACTATTTATATCTTCTAAATACATATATAACCTTAATATTAAATTTAGTTAATAAATTATAACTATAAAAGATTTTATTTCAATATATGAAAAATATATAAATTATAAATTTATACTTGATTTTTTTATCTTACATGATATAATCCATTCAATTTATATATATAGGATAAAAAATGAAAAATATATTTCTCAAATACAGGATAATTTTTTATTTGAAGTCCTATTTTTTAAATTTGCGAATTTGGAATTTTTTAAAAATCAAGGGAATAAAGCTGTTATCTTTAACAATTTTATTCCTTTTTTTTATGCAGAATTTCAATAAAAACAATTACTATTTTTTAAGGGAGCAACAATGAGAAATTTTATATCTGTAAAAGAGTTATCAAAAGAGGAAATTATTGAATTATTGGATATAGCTAAAGAGTTAGATAATATGGATAGTAATGAAAGAAGAAAAATGATGGATGGAAAGATAATGACTAGTATATTTTTTGAACCTTCTACTAGAACAAGATTATCATTCACATCAGCAGCATATAAAATGGGATGTAAAGAATTGGGTTTCGATAACCCAGATAAAAGCTCCATAAAAAAGGGAGAGTCTTTAAGAGATACTATAATTATGGTTTCTGCTTATTCAGATATTATAGTTATGCGTCATAATATAGACGGTGCTGCTAAATTTGCTGAAGAAGTTACAGATTGTCCTATTATAAATGCTGGAGACGGATCAAATGAACACCCTAGCCAAACTTTACTTGATTTATATACATTAAGAGAAGAATTGGGAGGTATAGAAAATAAAAAAGTGGCATTTGTAGGAGACACTAAATATGGAAGAACTGTTCATTCATTAGCAAAAGCTTTAAAAAGATTTAATGGAGAGTTTTATTTTATTTCTCCTGATATTATACAAATACCTGATTATATATTAAAAGAATTAGACAAATCTAATATCAAGTATAAAAAACTAGATAATTATGAAGAAATACTTAAAGATATAGACTGCTTATATATGACAAGAATACAAAAAGAGAGATTTGATGATATTAATGAATACGAAAAAGTGAAAAATGCTTTCAATATATCAAGAGCAACTATAGAAGGTAAATGTAAAGACGATATGATAATAATGCACCCGCTTCCAAGAGTAGATGAAATTAATATAGATTTAGATGATACAAAATATGCTAAATATTTTATACAGGCTAAAAACGGTGTACCTACTAGAATGGCTATGCTTGCTATTGCTTCAGGAATAATAGATTTAAAATCTAAAAGAAAAGAGAAACCTTATCCAATAGTAGATAATAAAGAAATGCTTTGCACAAATACAAAATGTGTTACTCACTTTGAACAGACAAAAAATAAAGTTATGAAAAGAAGTTATGGAGATTTCTGCTATTACTGCAATAGAGAAATAGGAAAATAAATTATCTGGGTAAATTATGATAATAAAAAATGCTAAAATCGCAAATAAAGAAAAAGCAGTCTCTATTATAATAGAAAATGAGATAATAAAAAAAATAGACTATGATAATAATTTCGAAAAATATTTATCTGATAATAATGCAGAAAATAATATAATAGATGCTAATTATAATTATGTGCTTTCTGGAATAATAGACCCTCACACACATATGAGAGATCCAGGACTTACACATAAAGAAGATTTTAATTCTGGCAGTAAGGCATGTGCAAGAGGAGGCATTACAGTATTTTTGGATATGCCTAATACAGTACCAAATACTATTTCAAAAGAAAATCTTCTTGCAAAAAAATCTATGATGATTGGTAAATCTTATGTTGATTATGGATTTCATTTTGGAGGAAGCAAGGCTGATAATAGCGATGATATAAAAAATATTATAAATGATGCTTCATCTACAAAAATTTTCTTCAATGCTTCTACAGGAAATATGCTTGTAGAAGATGATAAAATATTAGAAAAATTATTTGAAGTTTCAAAAATAGTTACAGTTCATGCAGAAGATAAAATGGTAGATAAAGCTATAAAAATAGCAAAAAATACAAATACTCCATTATATTTATGTCATTTATCACTTGAAAGTGAAATTGATTCATTAAAAAAGGCAAAAGATTCTGGAATGATAATTTATGGAGAAGCTACACCTCATCATTTATTTTTAAATACTGAAGATGTTAATAAAAATGATAAAAGTAAAATGCTTCTTAGAATGAAACCAGAATTAAGAGAAAAATCAGATAATAAAGCTTTATGGAATGCTATATTAGACGGCACTATAGATACAATAGGAACTGATCATGCTCCTCATTTGATTAGTGAAAAATTGGAAAAACTTACATTTGGAATTCCTTCTGCTGAGCATTCACTTGAATTAATGCTTAAAAAAGTTAATGATAATACTATAGATTTAAAATTACTTTCAAAAATTATGAGTGAAAACTCTGCTGAAATATTTGGAATAAAAAATAAAGGTCTATTAAAAGAAAATTACGATGCTGATTTGGTAATAGTAAATTTAAATGATAATTCTCAAATAGAAGAAAAAGATATAATTACCAAAGCAGGCTGGTCTCCTTATATAGGTTTTCAAAGAGGCGGAAAAGTTTTAACAACTATAGTACGCGGAAACATAGTTTATAATGATGAAAAATTCTCTGACAATTTTATAGGAGAAGAAATAAAGTATATTAATAAATAAATATTTCGCTTCATTAAAAATATATTTAATGTTATAATTTTCCAAACCTATAACTTGGAATTTATATTATGAAAATATTAGATAATTCTGCCGAAAAAAAAGTTTTTAATGTATTTAAAACAAATAAAGATATAGAAGAAATATGCATACTTGCTGGATACTGTGTTTATAGTGCATTTTATGATATAGCTAATGATGATACAACTAGAGAAGTATTTTTAAATGCCAAAGTAAGAATCATTATGGGCATGAATGTAGACCCTATAGTGCATCGTTTATATATTAACTACTGTAATGAAGACAATCAAAAAAGCAATCAGGAAGAAATAAAAGATTTTGAACAATATACTATTGACCAATTAAGCAGATATGAAGGAAATAGCCAAGTTCTGAAATTATTTAAAATAAAATGTAAAAACTCAACACTTGAAATAAGAAGCGCCAATAAAAAAACTCATGCAAAAGTATATTTATTAAAACTTAGAGAAAAAAATGCATTAGACAATATTAGCGGTGATGTAATAATAGGTTCAAGTAATTTCTCTTCAGCTGGACTACATAGCCAAAAAGAAATTAATGTTTATGGACATGATATATTTGAAGAAGCGTATAATTTTTTTGAAAAAGAATGGGAAGACAGTCAGAATATATTAAATATAGAAAATCATGAAGAATTCTTCAATAATATTGGCATTAAAGATGACAATTATACAGAATATAAAAATGATACATACTATACAGATACCAAGCACCCTACTCCTTATGAAATATATTTAAAAGTTGTATACGAATATTTTAATTTTTTTGATAATGAAAAATTATTATTCACTCCTAAAGATTATAACTATTCAAATTATAAATATCAGATAGATGCTGTAAAAAGCGGTATAAAAAGCATTATGACATACAATGGTGTTTTAATATCTGATGTTGTAGGACTTGGAAAAAGTATAATAGCTTCCACTATAGCAAAAAATTTACTTGAGATGAAAGTTATTGAAGAGATTATTATAGTATCTCCGCCTAAAATTATATATTCTTGGGAAAATTATAATTCTGAGTTTAAATTAAATGCTGAAATTAAAAGTTCTGGAAAATTAGATGATTTATACGAGTATATTAAAAATCATAAAAAAACAAGACTTATAATTATTGATGAGGCACATAGATTTGTAAATAATAAAACAGAATCTTATAATATTATAAAAAATGTTTGCTCTACAAATAAAGTAATGCTTCTTACAGCAACGCCTATGCATAATACCACTTCGGATATATTTTCTTTAATTGATATTTTTGACAGAATGCTTACAACTGATGATAATATAGCAGAAATAAAATCAAAAATATTAAAAGAAGAGAGAACATTAAAAATAGATTATAAAAAAGATGATAATAAAGAAGATACAAAAGAAAAAATAAAAAAAATATCAAAGGAAATTTTGAGTTTAATAAATCCTATAATAATAAGAAGAACTAGAAAAGATTTGCTTGAAGATGAAGAATACAGAAAAGATTTAGAGGAGCAAAAAACTGAATTCAATAATGTAGAAAATCCTAAGCTGCATGATTATAATTTAGGAATAATATCAAAATTATATGCTGATACATTTGAAAAAATCACTCCTAATGAAGATGATAATAATAATGAAAAATTCAAAGCTATTCGTTATGAGCCTTTAGTATATTTGAAAAATAATACCGCAGAAGAAAAAAGAAATGCTAGAAAAATAATAGAAAAAATATACGGAGAAAATATTAATATAGATTTTGCTTCAGTATCATCAAGAAACTTAACAAAATTCATGAAACATCTTCTTGTAAGGAGATTTGAAAGCTCTATATATTCTTTTAAAAAAAGTATAGATAATATGATAAATAAATATGAAATCATAAAAAATTGGATTAATAATAAAAACTTATATCCTATATACAAAAAATCTGATATGCTTTATATAGAAGACTTGTTTTCAGATAATGATGAAAAAGATGATAGAAATGATATAGAATATGATGAAATAGATAATGAATTGGATTTTAAAAAAATAAATAAAAAATATCATGATTTAAAAATAATAGAAAATGTAAAAGAGGCTTTGGATAATAAATTTTTTGAAGATTTTGATAATGATTTAAAAATATTAAAACAGATAAAAGATGATTGGAAAGATATAGGTATTGATAAAGATAAGAAATTCCAAAAATTAATAGAAAAATTAAAAAGTTTTAAAGAAGAAAATGATAAAAGAAAAATAATAATATTTAGTGAATTTAAAGACACTGCTGATTATTTATATGAATCCATATACAAAGATAATGAATTAAATAAAATATTTAAGCCTATAAAATCAACTTCTGAATCTAAAAACAGAGATATAATAGCAGCTAATTTTGATGCCTCTGTAAATATAGATAAGCAAGAAGATGATTATTTTCTTCTAATAGCTACAGATACATTATCTGAAGGAATTAATCTACATAGAGCTGGAATAGTGATAAATTATGATATTCCATATAATCCTACAAGAGTTATACAGAGAGTTGGACGTATAAACAGAATAGGAAAAAAATTATTTGATAAGATATATATACATAATTTTATTCCCAGACTTGAAGCTCAGAAGGATATAAAAAATTGGCAGATATCTAATTTTAAATTAAATTTGATAAATGCAATATTTGGAAACGATACTAAAATATTAAAAGATGATGATGAAATTAATTCTCTATTTTCATTAAAAAAAGAAAATGAAATTTTGGCAGATGATGATATAAGCTGGGATAATGAATACAGAGCTGTTTTTAATGAATTAAAAAATGATGAAAAACTTTTAGAGAGAATAAAATCAATAGAAAATAATATTCTTATAAGAAGAGAATCAGATTTCAATGGGCTGCTTGAAATAATACAAACTAATAATGGAGTTTTCGGATCTTTAATTAAAGGCTCAAAAATAGATTTTAATATAGAAAATATATTTAAAACTTTAAAAGCAAGTAAAGAAGAAAAATATCTTCCTACTAGTGAAAAAATTGCTGGTTTTGAAGATGAATTAAAAAGAAGAAAAAAAATAAAAAAATCCAAATCTGATATTAATATCATATTAAATAATTTCTATAAATTACTTGATAATGATATGGATAGAGATTATACAAAAAAATTAATGAGTATTATTGAAAGTAATTATTTATCTGATAAAACTGTGAAGGAATTAATGAAATCTTTAAAATCAAGTGAAGGATGCTCTATAAAAAGTCTGCAAAATATAATATCTTTTGATGAGGTTAATGAGAAGTTTAATTATTCTAATAATGATTTAGAAAATATATATAAAAATTCTTATTTGATAGTAAAAGAAGAATTTAATAAAATACAGTAATTGAATTTAAATATTTTTATATTTATAATAAAGTAAAAATTAATAATCAAGAGGTAATAGTATGATTAAAGACAGTATGATAAAAGTAATTATTATGATGATTATAAGCATAATAATATTAAGCTGTTCAGTAAATAATAATGAATCAAAACAAATATCTGGAGAAAAGATAGATTATTCTGATAAAAATAATTGGCTTCAAATACCAGAAAATCCTAATGATAGAGAAGTTGATGTATTTTATTTATATCCAACTGCTTGGAGCAGAGAAGATACTAATGAATCTATAATATGCCCTATAAATTATGAACCTATGCTAAAAGATATAACAAATGTAATGATTGATCAAACAGGAATATTTGATGAGGTTGGAAGTGTATATGCACCATTATACAGACAGGCTGATGCTATATACTTATTAGACCCTAAAAATAATATAAGCAAAGAAGAGCAAAATAAATATTTTTATTCATTACCTAAAGAAGATGCTATTGCTGCATTTGATTTTTATATAAAAAATTATAATAATAGCAGACCTTTTATATTGGCTGGACATTCTCAGGGTGCTATGATGATAAAAGAGATATTAATTGATTATTTTAAAACTAATGAGAATTTAAAAAACAGATTAGTAGCAGCTTATATATTCGGATATTCTGTTACTCAAAAAGATTTAGATGAAAATCCTCATTTAAGATTTGCAAATAGTGAGTATGATACAGGAGTAATAATTTCTTATAATACAGAAAGTGCAGATTTTAATGGTTATAATCCTACACTTCTTGAAGGGGCAATATCAATAAACCCTATAACTTGGACATTAGAAGAAACTTTAGCTTCAAAAGAACAAAGTATAGGAGCAAATATAGCATCAAATTACGGAAATCCAACAAAAATAGCAGATGCTAAAGTAGATAAAGCAAGAGGTGTTGTAAAATGCAGTACTATAAATCCTGATGATTTTTATGATGGAGGAAACAGCATATTTGAAAAAGGAGTTTATCATAAATATGATATACATCTTTATTATTATGATTTAAAAGAAAATGCCAGAAAAAGAGTCGGAGCTTTCTGGAAATAATAAAAACCTTGTAAAATAAAAGTGGGCAAGATAATAAAGATATATTACCTTGCCCGCAACATGGTTTATAAAATATAAATATACGAAATTGTCAAAATTAATTAGCTACAAACTCTTTGCCCCTTTTATCAAGAACATTCAAGCTTATAGCATTAAGTCTAATTGTTTCATAATTATCTATCTCTAATATCTCAACGACACCTACAACTTCTATCCAATCCTGAGGATTAGGTATATTACCATTATAATTAAACTCAAATCCAGCTACACCATCATATCCGCAGCATCCAGGTCCATATCTGAATACAAAATTAAGTTTCTCTCCAGTCTCATCATCTGTAAAGCCATCATATATGCCTTCTAATTTTATCAATTTACCCCTATAATCATCAGGATTTAAATAAACATCATTACATTGATTTATAAACATTCTTTCTTTTATCTCTATAACATTATTCATATCAACTTTAGATGTATCTATAACTTCATTATTGTTATCTGAATTATTAGCCGACTTTTTTTCAACACCGCTATAATCATATTTTTTCTGAGGTATATCCACATAATTTTTTTCTATATTAAACCAGCCATTATTATATTCTTTTTTTGAGCAAGAAGAAAATGATAATAATACAATAATCAAAAATAATATTGCTTTCATATTTATACTCCTCCTTTATAATTTCCTATTTTGTAAATTTTCCTATTATGGAAAATATTAAAAGCATAGCCAAATTCACCATAACTATACAAGCACCTGTAGGATACTCAAGCTGAAAAGAAGCCACTATACCAATAAAAAAACAAAATACAGATAGTATAGCCGATGAAATTATCACACTTTTAAATGTATTAAATACACGCATAGAAGTAAGGGCTGGGAATATTATTAAGCTTGATATAAGCATAGCTCCCATCATTCTCATACCTAATACTATAATCAAAGATGTAAGTATAGATATAAGCATATTATAAAGTTCAGCATTTATTCCAACAGCTCGAGCAAAATTCTCATCAAATGTTACCAAAAATATTTTATTATAAAAAAGCACATAAAGCACTATAACTATAATACTAACAGCAACACTTATATAAACCTCACTCTTACTCATAGCAAGTATACTGCCAAACATATAATTACATACATCGGTATTTATACCAGTTTTCACAGTAATGGCAATAATACCAACAGCCAAAGATACACTTGATATTAAAGCAATAGCAGCATCTCCTTTTATCTTGCTATTCTCACTCAATCTTAAAAGCAATATTGAAGCAATAGCAACTATAGGTATCGAAAGCTGAAGAGTGGAAAATCCAAACATCATAGAAAGCGACAAAGCTCCAAAACCTACATTAGAAAGCCCTATTCCAATCATAGAATATCTCTTTAGAACCAAGTTAACACCTAAAAGTGCCGCACATAATGACACTAATATACCAACTATAACAGCTCTTATAATGAAAGTATATGAAAAAAGTTCTTGAAGCAAAGCAATCATTTCATATCCTCCCCTGATATTCTTCTGTATATATCTGTATTTATATAATCTTCGGTGCTTCCGAAAAAAAGCATATCTTTATTTAAATGAAGTATTTTATTTGAATATTTCACAGCACTAGCTATATCATGTGAAACCATTATAATAGTAACTTCATCATTCAATTTTTTTATTAAATTATATAAATCAACAGTAGCTATAGGATCAAGTCCTGTAGAAGGCTCATCAAGTATCAATAACTCTTTAGTAGAACATAATGCTCTAGCTAATGCCACTCTCTGCTGCTGTCCGCCTGATAAATCTTTATATGATTTATTTTTCAAATTTTCTATATTAAGTTTTTTCAAATTATCCAAAGTTACTTTTTTATCTTTTGAAGTATAAAAAGGCAAGAACTTTTTCTTATTTAATCTTCCAGAAATTACAACTTCAAATACACTTGCAGGAAATGATTTTTGTACTATTCCCTGCTGAGGCAAATACCCTACTTCATTTTTCTTTATACTATCAAAATGTATATTTCCTTTTTTAGGTTTTATAAGTCCTAGTATTGTTTTTATCAAAGTAGTTTTACCAGAACCATTTTCACCTATTATAGAAAGATAATCTCCTTTATTCAAAGAAAAATTGATATTAGATAATACCTCATTACTGTAATAAAATACTGATAAATCTTTTATATTCAACATCAATTTTATGCCCTTAATCCTTTATATTTCTAATTTAATCCCTTTTTTAAACTCTCCAAATTATCTCTCATAATAGATAAATATGTAGCACCAGAATCAAATTCCTCCTTGCTGACATTTTGTACAGAATGAAGCTTTAATTTACTTACTCCTGTCTGTTCAGCTAAAGTATTTGCTATTTTTTCATTGCTTAACTCTATATAGTATAAATATGGTATATTATTATCCTTTATATAATTTATCAAATAAGCGATAGTTTTAGGGCTTGCATCCATTTGGCTACTGCATCCTGTAAATGGGGCCCTATATTCTAAATTATATTCATCTGCTAAATATCTGAATGGAAATCTGTCTCCAAATACTATATTTTTTCTTTTAGATGAGTTTACAGCCTCTCTTATTTCATTATCTAAAAGAGCTAATTCCTGATTATACTTATCAGCATTAGATTTATATAAATCAGCATTATCAGCATCAATCTCTGATAAAGTCTTAGTAATAGCATTAACCATTAAAACAGCATTTTTTGGAGCAGTCCATATATGTTCATCATAAACACCTTCATGAGTATGAGCTTCATTTACATGCTCATCTTCTGCAGCATGCTCTTGATGATTAGCTTCTTCCTCATGATCATGCTCTGCATCATGTTCCATACCCTCTACAATTTCCTCGTCTAATACAGTAACATAATCCATAAGCTTAACTATCTTTTTGCCATTAGTATCCATAGAAGATATGATTTTTTCAGCCCAAGCCTCGCTTTCTCCTCCTATATAAATAAATACATCAGCATTTTGTATATCTATTATATCTGCGGGGGTAGAATTAAATGAATGAATCTCTATTCCTGGTTTTATAATCATTTGTAAATTCACATTATCTCCTGCTATATTTTTAGTAAAATCATATATAGGGAATATTGTAGTTACAACCTTTATTTTACCATCATTCTTTTTATTATTAACATTGCTACATGAAATAAACAGTATTAACAATGATATTGAAAAAATTAAAATTAATATTTTTTTTAGCATTTAAAAATCCTTTAAATAAATTAAAATTATTAAAAATATATAATTATAAAGGATATTAAATCAATTTATTAATTTAACTTTTAAACTTGTGGGGGTATTATTAAAATAAAATATTATCTTTATTATCTTTACAAAAAATATACAGAAAATACCCAAATATATTACTACTAAATTATATATATTGAAAAATTTTAATAATTTACTTACAGATTTTACTATAGAAAAAATCTCCATGCAAGTTTTACACTTTTCATCTGCATGATGTGCATGATGATGCGAATGGTAAAATACATAACATACTGGAAAAATATATATAGATGAAATAAAAATAGTTAATATTATAATTAATCTCATACCATTTATATTATAATTTATAATAAATAATTGTCAATTATCAAATATATGTTTTACTTTTATCATAATTTTATAATTCAATATATAAAATAGGGCTGTCTATGCCAGATAACATAGGCAATTCTATTAAAAATGAATCTTTCAAATCATAAACATTCACGTCTTTTACACCATCATAAGAAGAAAGATAGCATGAACTCACATTTGGTATATAAGATTTTGAAACTATTAATTTCATTTTCATAGAGCTAAACATAGAAGCATATTCACTATAATTATCTTTGCCCTCAGAATAATCATAAGGTGTAAAAATAAATTTATTACCTTCTTTTATAGGCACTAATGAACTATCATCTTCTGTTAAATTATTTCCATTAAGAACGCCATTTATATAAAGCCCTATTTCATTATCATTATTTATCTTCTTAAACTTAAAATTTCTAGGATAACTGCTTCTAGCCTCATTTTCCATTTCTTTTAGAATATCATCATAATAATAGTCTGGTATTCCATTTTCCTGACCTTCAGAATAAGCTGCTAATTCAACCAAAGATTTTGACATTGTAGCTACTGCAACTACTGTTATATTATTATTATCATCTACTGTTACATATTGGGTATAATCCAAACATCCCATGAAAAATATAGAAAAAATTAAAGGAAAAATGATTTTTTTCATAATTGAAATCCTAAAGTTTAGTTATATATATTTTACTATAAAAAAAATAAATAACAATCTATTATGAAAAATATTGGCAATAAAATTACAAAAAAAATACTATATTAGGGTATAATTAACATTTACTTTACTTTTATATTCATTTATGGTATCATAAAATAAAATATACTATTTAAGGTTGAAATTATGAAAAACAAAATTATTATTATTTTTATTATAACCATAATGACTGCAATAGCTTTATATGCTAGTAGTGAAAGCAATAATGATAAAATAAAAGATAGTATTATAAATAATGAAGAAACAACAGATGATATACAAATAGAAGATAATACATTAATAGAGCCTGACACAGAAGCTGATGAATATGCTGAAAATGAAGAGATAAAAGAAGAAACAAAAGATAATAGTACTCTTAATGAAAGCAATAATGATAAAGTAAAAGACAGTATCATAAATAATGAAGAAACAACAGATGATGTACAAATAGAAGATAATACATTAATAGAGCCTGACACAGAAGCTGATGAATATACTGAAAATGAAGAGATAAAAGAAGAAACAAAAAATAATAACACTTTTAATGACAGTAATAATGATAAATTAAAAAATACAGTAACTACAAATGAAATAATAATGCCTAGCGAAGAATTATTAAAACTATTAGAAAAAAATAAAAATAAAACAGGCGTTGCTGAAATGATAGAATTAATAAATGAAGGCGGTATAAATGCTGCTTCAAAAGATA
>CALXXQ010000201.1 GCA_944392715.1 uncultured Brachyspira sp. | reverse complement strand
TTGTTTTAAGTTCATTTTCTATATTTCTAAGTTCAGCTTCTGCAGCTCTTCTTTTCTCTCTGCCTTCAGTCTGTATTTTCATAACCTCATCTAAAGTAGAAATTAACTGTTCATTTGTATATTTTAAAGTTTCAATATCAACTATTCCTCTTTCTGATTCTTTTGCTGTTTCTATAGTAGAAGTTTTAAGCATTTCAGCATTCTTTTTTAACAATTCATTTGTAGTATCAGTAACAGCTCTTTGTGCTTTTGCTGCTTCATTGGAATGATGAAGTCCTATAGCCAAAACCATTTGATTTTTCCAAAGAGGTATTGTATTTGATATTGTAGATTGAATTTTTTCTGTCATTATAACATTATTATTCTGAACTAAACGAATTTGAGGTATTGTTTGTATAGAAATTGTCTTTGTAAGCTCTAAATCATGTATTCTTTTTTCAAATCTATTGGCCAAATCTTTAAAATCTCTAGCCATTTGTACATCTTGAGGAGAATTACTTGTCATAGCTTTTGCTTCTAAGGCTGGTATTTCATTAGTCATTAGATTATTAAGTTTCTGTTTTCCTGCTTCTATATAAATTTCTAATTCTTTTAAATACTCTAAATTATAATTATACATTTGATCCAAAATACTTATATCTTTAAGAAGATTTCTTTGATGTGCTTCTAAAGTCTTTACTATATTATCAATATTAGTTTCTACATTAGTGTATTTAGTTTTTAATTTAGAAAGATTATTTCCAGCTTTCTTAAAAAGCCCGAATAAACCTTTTCCCTTAGTTTCATTTTCTATATCAAAACCTTTAAGTTCTGTTATAACATCCGTAATTGCTTCTCCTACTTCGCCTAAATCCTTATTCATAACATTGCTTAAAGTATTTTCAGAAAATTGTATCATTTTATTTTGAGCTACTGCTCCATATGACATTATGGATACAGAATCCTGTAAATTAATACTATTTGATACTTCATTTATTTTAGCCAAATCTTCAGGAGTAAACTGCTTATTTGAAATACTATTCATATCATTAAATACCTGCTGTGCGGCATTATGAGTCTGGTAATTTTGAGTATTCATGATATTTTGTCCTTGCATATTAGCAGGCATTGCATTCTGCTGTACTGGCTGAGCATTTACGAAGTTTTGACCTTGCATATTATTAGGCATCATATTTTGCCCAATAGGCTGATTATTCGCAAAATTCTGTCCTTGAATATTATTAGACTCTTGATTATTATTTTCTAAATTATTATTTTCCATAAAACTGCTCCAATTTTTATTTTTTATTATTTTAAGATAAACAATTATAGACCATCTTTTTCAAGTATATTTTTTAGTACATCTATATCACTGTTTATATCTATTAATTTATTCTGATTCATATCTAAAAGCATCTTTTTCAATGCTTCATTTAATTTTATTATAACATCTTCTATTTCTTGTGCCGTTTTTTCCATATTTTCATTTTTTACTGGAAAATTACAAAAATCTATATATGAATTAAGCATTTTTATAGCTGTAGGAAGATGATATTCATTTATTTTTTCTAATTTTGTTTCTCCTTCTTTATTAACTTTAGAATATTCAACCATTTCTCTTAGTATTCCTACCATATCCTTTAAAGCTGGAGTAAGTTCAGGGTCTTTTATTTTTTGAGAAAAATCAATAATTTTATATATATTTCTTTCTGTTTCTATAACTATTAAACTGTCTTTATTTGAGTAATTATCATTTTTATAATTATTTTGATTATAATTATTATTTATATCATCTTCTCTTGGAAAATTTCTTTGTATATTTGCTCTCAATTTTTGAAAAATAAAATCATCTTCATCTCTTGACATATATATCCTCTAAAATAAACTAAATTATTAAAACTCTAAAGCATAATATAAAGTAAAATACATTTACTAATGCTGATATTTATTATAATCAATTAACATAATATTTGCAATATCTTATTAACCTAATCGTCTTTAACTATAGTATAATGAAGGTATTCAAAAGTTGTAGATGCTGAATTTTTTCTATTATTATCAGCTTTGAATCTGCTGTATTCTTTTTTAAATACTCCATATTCACCTTTATTTGACATTATTTTTTTTATATCATCTAATGATAATAAACCTTCATTATTATAGCTTAAAAATATATATTTTGAATTAGACTTATTTATTAAATCATTAAAAGCATTAAAGACTTTTTTTGTACTGCAATATGAAGATTTTATTCTATTGCTTCTAAGTCCAGTTTTACCAATTATATTTGGATTATCATATTTGGCTATTGTTTCAAGTATATGATAATTATCTGAATATTGTCTTCTATTATAGGGTGGGTCAATATACAAAATATCTGTTTTAATATTTTCTATTAATTCATTAGCATTTCTATTATAAACTTCATTTTTTTTATTTCCTATAATAATATCTGCTGGATTATATTCAAAAGTTTTTGAAGCTGTTTTTTTTATTTTTTTTAGAAATGCTCCGTATACTGATGCTGTGTTAGCATATCTGTCAATATTTTCAATTAAGCTTGCTATTAAAAAATAATATTCATTTTCATTAATACTTTTATTTTTTAGCCATCTTTCTATTTTCATTCTTATAGCATCACATTTTAATGCATTTTCATCTGTAAAATATATTCTTTTATATTCTTTATTTTTAGTTCCGCCTAAAGAATAATTATTATAAATAAAACCTCTTTCATAATCTATATTATCTAAATATTTACACACTGCTAAATATTTTTCTTTAATGTCTATTTTTTCTAAATCTTTTATTTCATTATTAAGATTATTAAATTTTAAATATTCATTATTTCCTATATAATGCTTATTAAGAACATAACTATAATATTGAATATCATTGGATATTATTGAAAAGTTTTTAGATTTGAAATATTTACCTACAATTCCAGTGCCTGCAAATAAATCACAAAATGTATTACAATTTTTATCTATTATAGAAGTAATTGATTCATATAAAAAATCTAATAATGATAACTTACTTCCTATATAATTCATTAATATTTTACCTTTTTTATTTTAAAAAAAATTTTATTAGAAATATATATTTTATTTTTTATTATTTTACAATATAAATTTTTTATTATGATTAAAAAATATTATTAATTGATGCTTGACAATATATATTATAAATTAATAATTAAAATTACGTATTTATTTTTTGTATATAAATTTATAAAGGAGTGATAAAATGAAAAATAAAATTTGCATTATAACAGGTGCTTCAAATGGAATAGGTAAAGAGATTGCATTATTCTTTGCTAGAAATAATTGCGATAT
>CALXXQ010000200.1 GCA_944392715.1 uncultured Brachyspira sp. | reverse complement strand
TAAGCAACCATAGCAGAAGCCATATCAGCATCACGAATAACACTTTCAGAAGCGATAGTGTTTTCAGTAGCTATCATTAAGCTTTTTACCATAGATTCCATTCTGTTTTGAACAGCACCTAATTCAGCTCTTTGAGCTACTACCATTTGTAAACCTTCATCTATTCTTCCTAAAGCTTGGTTAGCAGTTTCAACAGAAGAAATAGAAATAGGAGTATCTCCGCCAACTTGTAAGTTAGCAGCAGTCATAGAACCTATGTTAATAGAAACTCTTTGATCCATATTAGCACCGATGTGGAAAGTCATAGGAGTTTGACCATCAGCAGCAAAACGTCCTGTTAACATGTTCATTTTGTTGAATTCAGCTTGAGAAGCAATTCTGTCAACTTCAGATACTAATTGATTAACTTCTATCTGAATTAAAGCTCTGTCGCTGTCAGAATAAATACCGTTAGCAGACTGTATAGCTAATTCTCTCATTCTTTGCATAATATTAGTAGTTTCATTTAAATAACCTTCAGTTGTTTGAATGAAAGAAATACCATTTTGAGCATTTCTAGTAGCTTGCTGTAAGCCGCGGTATTGAGAACGCATTTTTTCAGATTCTGATAATCCAGAAGCATCATCACCAGCTGTGTTAATTCTTTGACCGCTAGAAAGCTGAGCGATTGTTTTAGTCATTGAACTTCCTGTTAAGCTCAATTGTCTGTTTGCATTTAATGCAGAAATATTATTGTTGATAATCATAACTACCCTCCATGAATAGTGCTTAAAATATTTTGTAATTTTTTATTTTTCTAAAGCTTTTTTATATTATGTTAATTGTGCTATTTAGTCATCCCCTAAAAAATAGCAACATAATATCAACTTCACATAATATAATTATAATATCTTTTTAAAAAAAAGTAAAGACTAAATTTTTATAAAAAAATTCCGATAGGGTATTTTTTACTATACCTTTATACATTAATAACCTATATTTTATTGACTTTTTAATAATATTAAATTAAAATTAATTAACATAACATATAAAAAATAGGTAAAAATAAAAAATATGAGATATATAATAACAATTTTTGCTGTAATAATTATGCTTCTATATTCTTGCAATAATGCAAAAGCAAATGATAATGATAAAAAAATAGATGCAAATTTTTATTTTAATGCTGATGATGCATATAATTATATAAAAAAGCAAACTGATTTGGGACCACGCAATTATGGAAGCGAAGCACATAAAAAAGTGAGAGATTTCTTTAAAAATGAAATTTCCAATTTAGGATATGAAGTTCACATCCATAATTTTGAAGCTCCATACATAAAAGGAAGAAAAGGAGAAAATATATATGCATTCCTAAAGGGTAAAACTGATAATTATATAATTATAACAAGTCATTTTGACAGCAGATCTGTTGCAGAAAAAGACCCTGTACAATTTAATAGAGATAAACCTATAAGCGGTGCTAATGATGGGGCAAGCAGCAGCGGGGCTTTACTTGAGCTTATGAAAGCTTTAAAAAATTATAATGATTTACCTTATAGTGTATGCTTCGTATTATTTGATTTGGAAGATGATGGAAATTTATTTGATGTAGAAGGAAATTCTTTAGTAGAAACTGATTGGATACAGGGAAGCATTGCTTTTGTTAATGAAATTATATTGAGAGATAAAATAATAGATAAACAAAAAATAAAATTTGGAATACTTCTTGATATGGTAGGAAGCAAAACTGCAAAATTTAAATTTGAAAGCTTTGCTCATACTTACTATTCAAGCATTTATGATAAAGTATGGCAATATGCTTATGATTTAGGATACAGTAATTATTTTTCAGACGGATATTATGGTACTATAATAGATGATCATACTCCATTTTTAAATGAAAAAATACCTTTTATTGATGTTATAGATATGGGATATCCATTTCATCATACTTCACAGGATACTATAGATAAATTGGATAAAAAAACTTTGGAAGCTGTAGGAAAAACTATTGAATACTCCATAATAAATGCTGATAAAATATATTAATTTATTAAATCATAATAATTATATATAAAATTATCAACTATTGTAAAACTAATTTATGACTAGAGATAATATATACAATACATAATAAATATTGATAAAGTATATTAAAAAATAATAAATTTAATATAAATTTATTTTTACATTAAAACTATTAACATAGTTATAAAACAATGTTATAATTATAATGTGCAAATATAATTTTATAAATGAAAAATACTGATAAAAAATAGGAGGTTTTTTAATGTTTGGATATTTTGAATATTATTTCGGATATATATGGATACTAATTCCAGGAATAATTCTTGGTTTCTGGGCTCAAATGAAAGTAAAAAGTACTTATGCAAAATACAGCAGAATGGAAAATAAAAGAGGCATTACAGGTGCGCAGACTGCAAAATACATATTAGAAGGATATGGTATTGATATTCCTGTAGAGAGAATAGGAGGTACATTGACAGATCATTATGACCCTTCAGCAAGAGTTTTAAGACTTTCTTCAGGGGTATATGATGGTACTGATGTTGCTGCTTTAGGTGTTGCTGCTCATGAGGTAGGTCATGCAATACAGCATGACAGAGGATATGCTCCGCTTTCTATAAGAAACGGCTTCTATCCATTATGTGCTATAGGTGATCAATTCGGACCTTTTTTGGTATTAATAGGAATTATGATAGGAGGAGCAGGAAGTTTTTCATATTATATAATGATGGCTGGTATTATACTTTTTGCTTTTGCTGTATTTTTCTCTTTAGTAACTTTGCCTGTAGAATTTGATGCTTCAAACAGAGCTATAAAGATATTGGATAAAGGCGGATTTTTAGACAGTGAAGAACTTTACGGAGCTAAGAAAGTTTTATCTGCTGCTGCTTTAACTTATGTTGCTGCTGCCGTTACTGCCATACTTACACTTCTAAGACTCTTAATGTTAGCACAAAGAAGAAGAGACTAATAATATTAATAAATAGAAATTTTAAAGGGTATTATTTTTTAATAATACCCTTTTTTATTTTTAATGACGCACGCTAAATAAGCATATAAACTATTTTTATTTATATACATAATTATTCATACATATAAAACATCATTCTATGTGCGGTAATAGTATAATAATTCTAAATAAATTCTGGGTGGGCAGCCATAATTTTTAAATAAAACTAAAAAGAAAAATAATCTAAAAATAACAATAAATACAAAAAGCCTAAAGGGTGGGATTAAAAAATAAATAAAAAATCTATTTACATACCCCGCCCTTTATATCCTGTAGCTTATTTTTTAAATTAAAATTTTCATATATTTTTTGTATTAACAGTATCAGCATACCCGCCCAAGCTTTTATCATATTTATTATTTTTTATTAATAAGGCATAGACTTAAAAATTAAGCCTATGCCTTATTAATAATATATTATAATTTAATGATTTACATTTTTCTTAAAGCTATTCCAAGAAAGAATGCAAAACCTCCCCAAATAGCTAATAAGCTAAATCCCATAAATATAGCAGAATCTAATCCCATAATTTAATCCTCCTTTTATTTATATTATTTTGGCTGATGAGGTATGCTAGGACCTCTGTCTTTAAACTTAGCTAATAACATACCAACTATAAATGCTATAATAGGCATTGACCATCCTAAAGCAACTAAAGCCCAAGTAGGATAACCACCGTATGGAGTTTTAAAATCATTTATAAGTTTTAATGAAAGCATTATAGCTAGAAATATTGGAGTTAAAAACTTTAAGCAGAAATTCCACCAAGAACCAACTCTAAATTCACTTACTTCATTAATAGTTTCCTTCAAAGATCCAAGTTTATATACCCAAGCAACTAATATAATCTCTATTAAACCGCTTACTACAATATTATAATTGTTTATAAATGCATCAACTATATCAAGTATAGAAAGTCCGCTTCCTGTAGCATATACCATAGATATAGCACCTTGTATTATTATAATAACAATACTTACTTTTTTTCTGTTGAAATGGAATTTATCTATAAATGAAGATATAACAACTTCAGCAAGTGAAATAGCAGATGTTAATCCTGCAAATGAAAGAACTAGGAAGAATACTAATCCGAATATTCCATTTAATCCAGGTAAAGAATTGATAGCTTCAGGGAATACCATAAATGCTAAACCTATACCGCCGCTTCCAGCAACTTCAGCAACTGGTTTTCCTTGAGTATAAGCCATATAACCAATTATACTAAATACTGTTATACCAGCAAATAAACTAAAGCTAGTATCAGCAAAACCTGTCATAAATGCATTATTTGCTATATCTGAATCATCAGGCAAATAGCTTGAATAAGTTATCATTATACCAAATGCCACAGACATACTATAGAATACCTGACCATAAGCATCTATCCAAATTTTAGGATTAGTAAGTTTAGAAAAATCAGGCTTAAACATATAATCAAGACCTGCCAAAGCACCAGGTAAAGTTACACCTCTTATAAGAATAATTACTACTAATATAGCCAATAAAGGCATAAATATTTTATTTGCTTTTTCTATACCATCTTTAACGCCGCCAATAACAGAAATCAATATAATAACCCAAACAATAATTAAAGGTACAGCAACTCCAATATTAAAATTACCTAGTGAAAAACCATCTTGAAGTTTTAAATACTCTTTTGTGAAAAAAGCAGCTGTATCAGTACCCCATTTTAATCCTTGAATAGAAAAGAGTCCGTAAGACAATGACCAAGCAATAATGACTGAATAATAAATAACTATTGCAAAACATGTAAATACTTGTAACCAACCCAACCATTCCCAAGACGGATTTAATGCTTTCAAAGCACCAGGTGCACTTTTATGAGTTTTATGTCCTATAGAAAATTCTAGTATCATTATAGGTATGCCTGCCGTAAGCATAGCTATAAGGAAAACTATCATAAAAGCACCACCGCCATTAGATGCAACCATATATGGGAAACGCCATATATTACCCAAACCAACAGCAGAACCTATAGCAGCAAGTATAAATCCTGCTCTAGTTCCCCACTGTCCTCTGTGATGATGCTGACTCATCTTTCATCTCCTTATTTTTATTTTTTTTCATTATAAATTTTTTATAATATATGTAAAATAATAAAATATCAATACTTTGTATAGAAATTTTTGATTTATTTTTTCACATAAAATTTATATTAAAACTATTAAAATATTTTTAATATAGTATTTCATTATTGATAATATAATATTCATATATATTGAAAATATAAAAGCATTTCACAATATACTTAACAAACTAAAAAATATTTACATATAAATCAGCTATTTTTCTAATAAAGATGCTATAATATAAAATTTTATTCTATCCGTATGACTTTTAATAGGATCAAGTCCCAAAATTTCCTTAATCTTTTTCATTCTATGTAAAACAGTATTTATATGTATAGATAATTTCTCGCAAGTTTTATTAATATTAAGATCATATTTAGTTATAGTTATTATAGTTTCTTTAAAAGTTGAATTTTTATTAATAATATCTAATGTATTTTTAAGAATCATAGAAGAACTAAAATAACCTTCATTTAGAATAATATATTCTAATATATAATCCTCTATAAAATAAATATCATTATTTGTATATTCAATATAATTAAAAAGAAAATTAGCCTGTTCAAAACTATGAGGTATATTTTCTAAACTATTAACAATACATCCGCACATAACAGAAAATTGTATTTTTATTTCATTTTTAAGATAGTTAAAAAATGATGATACTGTTTTATTTTTATTATTATCATTCAAACTTTTTATAATGATAAATTGCCTGTTTCCAATATTAGAAATTATATCCTGATTGCTAAAGTATTTTATTAATTTTATTTTTTGAAATATACATTCAGATATTTTTTTCATATCATAATTATTATTTTTTTCTATCTTAATCAAACATACCATTCTATTTATATTAAATGAATAACCATTATTTTCTGCCCATATATTAATAGATGATAAATATTTATAATTTTCTTTGGATATAATTTTATATATATAATTATTTAAAGTTGTCTGTTTTAATGTTTTTTTATCAATATCTATTTCTCTTTCTATTAACATTTCTGTAGTCATTTTAATAATATTTGCTATTAATTTTATCTCCTTAGGATCACCTGTAACCCCCACAACGCCTATAAGTTCATTATTGAATATAAGAGGCATATTAATACCAGGTCTGCTGCTTTCGGTATCATTATCTACTGAATTAAAATAATTCATAGTTTCAGAATTTTTAATAACTTCTAAAGCACCTGAATGTATTTTACCTATTCTATTTTTATCTCCGCTTGCAATAATCTCTCCGTACTCATTCATAATATTAATATTAACTTTGTACTCTATAACTTTCATTATTTTATCTAATAATCTTTGAGCAATTTCATTATCAATATACATAAGCACCTTGATTTTTTTATATTTATTACATTATACTTTAATATACACAAAAAACAAAGAAATATTTTCATACAATAAAGTACAAGCCTAGCTATATAGAGAAAAGCTAGACTTGTAATTAATAGTATAGGAAAATTTATCTGAACATTAATGAAACTAAAAATACATTAATGATTCCGGCAATACCTATCACTAAAGTCATTAAAGTTTGTGTTTTATAACCATCTTGAGCTTTTATAGAACTAAAATTAGTAACAACCCAATAATAACTATCATTAGCATGTGACACTGTCATAGCTCCTGCCCCTATAGCCATAACTGTTAATGCAGATAAAACAGGAGTATCCAAACCTAATGCCCCCATTAAAGGAGCTAATATTCCAGCAGTAGTAGTTAAAGCAACTGTAGAAGAACCCTGAGCTGTTTTTAAAATAGCAGATAATATAAAAGGAAAGAATATACCTACACTCTCAAATAAAGAAGCATTTTCTGTAATGAAAGATACTAAACTTGATGAAGATATAACTTTACCCAAAACTCCTCCAGCTGCTGTTACAAAAAGTATAGGACCTACAACTTTCAAAGTATCATTTGTAATATCATAAAAATTTTCTAAATCTTTCATATATGTTTTCTGAGTAAAATATGTAATGACAGAAAATATAAGTCCTACAGCTAATGCTATTATAGGAGTACCTAAAAATTGTATAAATACAGAAAGCGAACCTTCTATTTTAGCCATAGTAAATACTGAAGCTAAAGCCATTAATATAATAGGTATTATTATAGGAGATACAGCTAAAAAACCATTAGGTAATTTACCATAACTTGCTACTAATTCTTCATAGCTTTTAACATTTTCTTCATTTGATATTTCATCTGTTGATTTTACTTTTGTTCCTATATACTTAGAAAAAAAGTATCCAGCTATAAGAGGCAATATAGAACATACAACTCCCATACCTATAACCATAAGCAAATGATTTCCTATACCTAATGAATTAGCTGCAGCTATAGGTCCTGGTGTAGGCGGTATAAATACATGCGAAATATATAAACCTGCTGAAAGAGCTATACTCATTGCAACAGCAGATCTCATTGTTCTTTTTACTAGAGCTTTTTTTATAGGATTTAAAATAACGAATCCTGAATCACAAAAAACAGGTATTGAAACTATCCAACCCATAATAAGCATTGCTAATTCAGGTCTTTTTTTACCAACTATTTTTATAACCATATCTGAAAGTTTTAAAGCTCCTCCTGTCTTTTCCAATACAGTTCCTATTAAAGCTCCCAAAATTATTACTATACCTATACTAGTAAAAGTTCCGCTAAAACCGCTTCCTATTATACCAGGTATATCTTTCAATGGTATTCCAGCAATAAAAGCAAAAAGAATAGATACTCCCATAATAGATAAAAATGGATGTATCTTTAATTTTGATATAGCAAATATCATTAAAATTATACAAATTATAAAAAATATAATTAATAAACCGCCTTGCATAGATGCCTCCTTTTATGTTATTTATTATATTAAGTATATAAAAATAATATATGTTTGCCTTGTACTGTAAATACAATTTTTTTAATATTTATTGTATATATTAAACAATGAAAATTAAAATTAATGTACTATATTTAAAATATAAAATGTATTATTTCAAAAATCAAAAAACAAATTTTTATATTTAGCTTTCTATATAAAAAATTGTTACTATATTTTTTAAGGAATAGATAATGAAAAAAATCATAATAATACCCGACTCTTTCAAAGGAAGTGCAAGCAGTTTAGAAGTTTGTAATTATATAGAAAGAGGAGTATTAAAAGTAATAAAAGATGCGGATATAATAAAAATTCCTGTTGCTGACGGAGGAGAAGGAACTGTTGAATCTATACTCTATGCAGCAGGCGGAAATATAAAAAAAATAAATGTAAAAAATCCTGAAGG
>CALXXQ010000199.1 GCA_944392715.1 uncultured Brachyspira sp. | reverse complement strand
CAGCACTAACCATATAAGGCTTAACTGCTATAAATAATATATCAGCTTCGCTTGCCACTTTTCTATTATCAGTATAAACTTTTATTCCAAGATTCTTTTCAAGATAATCTTTTTTCTCCATTGTTTTTACACTTGCTATAATATTGGTATATTCTATTCCAGATTTAATGAAACCTTCTATTAAAGCTCCTCCCATAGCACCAGCACCAATAAAACCTATTATCATATTATAACTCCTTTCTATTATAAATAATTATAACAATTTATAAATAATTATAATAAAAACTCTATAAATGTCAAAATGATTAAAATAAAATTACATATAATAAAAACCCTTTACTATTTACAGCATAGGGGTTTTATAGTTTTCTTTTATTAATAAAATTATAATTTTTTATGAAGGCTCTATTACAAACATAGTTGCTATCATTTTGGCAAGCATATTATCTTCTTCATCTTTTACTACAGATTCTACTATAATTAATTTTTTACCAGCACTTATAACTTCACCTACAGCATATACCTTTTTACAAACAACAGGCTTTAAAAAATGTATTTTTAATTCGGAAGTTACAGTTTTGTATCCTTTTTCAATCATAGTACCAGCAGCATGTCCTCCTGCTGTATCAGCTATAGCAGCAACCATTCCTCCATGCATATAGCCTAAATATTGAGAAAACTCTTTTTTATTCTCGCAGGATATGATAACCTTTCCTTTTTCTATATGTTCAAGCTTCATTCCCACAAAAGATAAAAAATCCTGAGAATTAAATCTATTTTGTATCTTTTCTTTCATCTCTTCATTAGTCATATTATAAACTCCTTAAAATTTAAATTACAAAAATCATTTATTATTATATATAATGATTTCTGCAAATATTTATTTTAATCAATACAAAATTATAATATATTAATTAATAAAAAATTTATATATGTAATTTATTATAAACATAGAAAGCAATATTAAAGGCAATACATAAGTTACATAAAATCTTGACGAACGAGGAAACTTAATTCCAGAACCAGAATCTATTTCCATTAAAAAATTATCCCAACCCCATCCATATTTAGATACACAGAATATTATTATATATATTCCTCCAAGCTCAACTAAATTATAACTTACTATAAAATCAAATAAATCTAAAAAGCTGGTATTTTCTCCCATAGGCTGTATAAATGATAAAATATTAAATCCTAAAGCCGTTGGAAGCGAGCATAAAAATACCACTATAGCAACTATTATAGATGCTTTTTTTCTTTGAATTTTAAACTCTGACATAGTAAAAGCAATCAAATTCTCAAAAACTGTAACAACAGTAGTTAAAGCTGCCATAGATAAAAATAAAAAGAATAATGTACCCCATACTTTTGGAAGAGGCATAGAATTAAATATATTAGGCAATGTTACAAATGCTAAACCTGCACCTTCTCCAGGATTAACTCCAAAAGCAAAGCATGCAGGAAATATCACAAGCCCAGAAAGAAAAGCTATTGAAGTATCTAATATAACTATTATAATAGATTCATTAGTTATTGATTTTTCCTTTCCTATATAGCTTCCAAATATTGTCATGCTTCCTATACCAATGCCCAATGTAAAAAATGCCTGACCTAAAGCTGCATAAATAACTTCAAAGAAATTACCTACTCCTCCGTCAAATATTTTTGATACATCTGGAAGCAAATAAAATTTTATACCTTCTATAGCATTATCCAATGTAATAGACCTTATTATAAGTATTATCACTATAATAAATAATAATGACATCATAATTTTTGATGCTTTTTCAACTCCATTTTGAAGTCCTTTAAAGCATATTAAAGTACCTAAAAATACAGCTATAAATAAGCTTAAAACCATTATATAAGTATTTGAAAGCATTTTTCCAAAAAACTCACCTATTCCATCTGGAGTAAGTCTTAAAGTAGCTCCTGTTGCCATATAATAAGTATAAGTGATAGTCCAGCCTGTAACACTTGTATAAAACATCATAAGTATTAAACAGCCAAGCATTTGAATATAACCTATTAAATGCCATTTAGAACCTTGTTTTTCTAATACCTTATAAGAACCAGCTATATCTCTTTGTCCAGCACGTCCTATACTAAACTCCATTATAAGTATTGGAAGACCCACTATAACTAAGCATATTAAATAAATGAATACAAATAAAGCACCGCCGTATTTTCCTGTTATATATGGAAATCGCCATATGTTGCCAAGTCCTATAGCACATCCAGCCGATACAAGCAAAAAACCAATTCTATTCGATAATTTTTCTCTCTTTTCATTATGCATATTAGCAACTCCATAATATTTATTATCGAAGTATTATACACTATACAGAATATTACTTCAAGTAGTAATTATTATAATATTAAATTTTATGAGAATAAAATAAATTAAAATTTAATTTTTAAATAAAAAAAGGATTACTAAATTAATAGTAATCCTAAAATAATATTATATGTTAATTAGTGTATAACAACTATACGAACACTATTTTCCTGCCATCTTCCCTGCCATTTACTTCCGCTGACAAGTATGGCTGTATCTCCATGATTTGCCAAATTATGCTTAACTAATGTATCTTCTAATATATCTATTTGTCCTCCATGGCTTATACCAGCACTGAAATTCAAATCTTCAGGCATCAGTATAGTATAAACATTATGACATATGGCTAGTCTATTACATAAATCCGCATCAGAAGACATAAAAACTATAGTTGTTTTAGGTCTTTTTTTAGATAAATTCTTAACAGTATATCCTGATCTTGAAAGAGCAATTATAACCTTATTATTTAAACAATATGATAAATAAGAAGCACTATCAGTCAAAGCATTATTAACTCCCATATCAAAATATGATAAATTATCATGCGAAGACTTCATAACAGATTTTTCAGCAGCCTCTACTATTGAAACCATAGCTTTAACAGATTCTATAGGATAGTCTCCAGAAGCAGTCTCAGCTGACATCATAACAACATCAGTACCATCTAAAACAGCATTAGCAACATCGCTGGCCTCTGCTCTTGAAGGTACAGGGCTCTTTGTCATACTTTCAAGCATTTGAGTAGCTATAATAGTGATTTTTCCCATACCATTTGCCATTTTTAATATTTTTTTCTGCCAAACAGGAACTTCACCAAAAGGTATCTCTACACCTAAATCACCCCTTGCTACCATTACTCCATCAGAATGCTTTATTATCTCTTCTAAATTTTCCAAAGATTCTGTATTTTCTATCTTTGATACAATGCCAACATTCTCAAAATTATTATCATCTAAAATCTTTCTAAGTCTTATAACATCTTCAGCCCTTCTTACAAAACTCATTCCTAAATAATTAGCTCCGTTTTTAGAAGCAAATAATGCATCATTAACATCCTTTTCAGTAAGTACCTCAGTAGTAACATGTGCTCCAGGTAAATTAATGCCCTTACCGCTTAATATTGTTCCTCCTGTTATAACCTTACATACAACAAGTTTTGAAGCTTCATCGCTTGACTCCACTATCAATTGTATAGTACCATCAGCTATTAAAAGCATAGAACCATTTTTTACATCATGTGCTATATTAGAATGAGTTGTAGGAATAATACTATCATCATTAGTTTCTTTATATCCGCTTAATTTTACTATGTCTCCTTCTTTAACTGTTATGGATTCTTTTAATTTACCTATTCTTATTTTCGGACCTTGCAAATCTGCTAATATAGATACAGGTTTTTTTAATTCATTTGAAACTTTTCTCACAATATTAATTCTCTCTAAATGTTCATCATAAGTTCCAAAAGAAAAATTTAATCTGCACACATCTGCCCCATTTCCTATAATCTTTTTTACCATATCTTCACTAGACCATCTCGGTCCTAAAGTCGCTATTATTTTTGTTTTTCTCATTATCTTTTGTATATCCTTTATAAATTATCAAAATTAATACCAAATATAATTTAAATATAAAAAATAATTTAAAAAAATATTTATTTTTATAAAAAAAAATAAATATATAATAATTTTAACTTTAAATATATCTATTATAATATATAATAAAATTATGAATAAAGTATTAAAAAATTTAATAAATATAATGATTATTATATTGATGATATTATCATTATATTCTTGTACTCAAAAAAATAAAACTATAATGCTTACAAATATAGCAATAGATGTACCAGAAGATTTTACTCCTGGATTTTTAGATGGAACTGTAACAATAGATGATACTATAGCCTTTCATGAATCATACGGTGTAAAAAGACATACTGGAATATACACTGTAGTATATACAAAATATAAACCTATATACAGCGGAAGGATAAATTTAGAAAATGCTAAAAATAATGTAATAGACGGACTAAGAAACCATTATGCTATAAAAGAATTTGAAGTAGTATATGAAGAAATGCCTGAAAATATACCAAATTCTTATCAAGTACTAAGCAGTTTCTACTACGGACCTAATAAAACATATCATAAATCTCTAATAATGAGTCATGATAATGGTATATTACAAATAATGTGTATGTATAATGCTAATAGCAAAAAAGATGATAATACAATAAATAATATCATAAAATCTGTTAGAATTATAGAAAATACAAATAATTAAATATATTCTGATACAATATTTGAGAGTTCTATTACTTTATTAAGATTCAAAGTTTCCCCTCTTATATTTTCATCAATATCAGATTTCTTTAATATTTCATCAATATTTTCTTTATCTATATTTAAATAAGGGGAATTGATAAAATTATTTCTAATTGTTTTTCTTCTATTATGAAATAAAGTTTTTGAAACAGATTTAAATATTCCTATCATATCAATATCAACTTTTTTTGGTACAATACTTATTACAGAAGAAGTAACTTTAGGCACAGGATAAAAAACATCCTTGGAAACATTATGCTCTAATTTTACTGATGACATAAAATTAGCAAATAATGTCAATGATGAATAATTTTCAGTATTTTCTTTTGCAATTAGTCTTTCAGCAAAATCACTTTGAACCATGAATACTGCATAATTCCATCTGCCATAAGACTTTTCTAAAAGCCATTCCATTATAGGACTAGCTATATTATAAGGTATATTACCATAAATATCGTATTTATTTTGAGAATTTGATATATCAACTGTCAGTATATCTTTATGTAATATATTTAAATTATCAAACTTTTCTATTAAATGATTATACAAAGCATTATCATATTCTACTATAGTAAGATTTTCATTATATATAGAATAAAGCATATTACTTAAAGCGCCTAGTCCTCCGCCTATCTCTAAAGCATAATCACCTCTAGACATATCTTTAGGAACTACATTGGCAATATTATTAGCGATATTTTTATCACATAAAAAATTCTGACCTCTATTTTTATTTGGAAATATAGACTTATATTTTAGATATTCTATTACATCTTTTTTTGAATATAAATTATGCAACATCTCTAGGAATTCTTGACATCTGGAATATAACTAATAATATAAAAAATAAAGACACAAGTACAACAGCGATAACGCTTATAGTTATATGAGACAGCATTATCATAAGCATACCAATATAATTTATTAATACTCTATATACTAATGAGAATAATAATGTTCCAATGATTCCTGTTACTTTATTATAAAAACGGAATTTATCTGTAGCCATAGAAAGTCTAAATCTAAATGAATAATAAGCTATTATCATAAATAATAATAAATATGTTATAGGCTCTATATTTTTAATTAAAAGCTCAAAATTAATATCCTCATCGGAATAACCAAATCTTGTAATCTCTTTTCTTAAAGTATATAAATCTAGCAGACTTACATATTTTAAATTTATATGGCTATAATTTTTAATTATATTTACAGTACTATATGATATATTTACAGGAATAATTTTGCTATTAGTATCACTATAAATATATTCATTTCTATTAGTGTCAAAATAAGCCTTTAATACTATATTCTTAGTATTATTAGTAGATTTAAATGAATCAGCTACTTTTCCAAAAAGGAAATTTTCACATCTTATAACCTTCAATTCATCATCTAATTCCATTAAAGAAACATCAAATATATATAAATCATTTTTAAACATAGCACTGCTTGATGATGATAATAAAATATTTTTACCAAGCATTAAATTAATTCCATTATGATTATAAGAATAAGAATATTTCAATAAATCAGGATTATTGATATATGCCTCTCTAACTTCCTGTGCTTCTTTAATGAAGAAGTCATATCTGCTAACGGCATCTCTTATTATAGAATAGTAATTATTAATTTCGGCAATATTAGGTGCTTCTAAATAAAGCTTAGAAATACTCTCGTATGCTTTCCATAGATTTCCATTTTCATACATATTTATAGTTTCTGATAATCTAGCATATACAGATGCTTCTTTAGTGGTATTTCCATAATATATAGGCTTCTGATTTCTAGCTACACTAATTCTATTTATATAATATAATGCCAAAGGATTATTTTTATCAAGTTCTAATACATTAGCAAAATATCTTCCAGCCTCATTATAATTAGATGCACTAAATGCTCTAGTTCCAAGACTTATTAAATTCTTAATATTATTTATTTGCTCTCTATGAAGTTTTTCATAATTTTTCTGTTTTTCTTCCTGTATAGTTTTTATAAGAAGCAAAGTATTTCCATCATTCTTATCATAAAATAAAGCTTCTTCTGCAAAACTATATGCCTTATCCAAATTTCCAGCAGCTAATTCTTCTCTTGCTAATTCATAAGCTTCATTCTTTAATTTCAATTCATATTCATAATATATTTTTGCATCTCTGACATTATTATGTTCTCTAAGATTTGAAATAAGAAAATTAGCGAAACAATAATCATATAATGCATAAAAACATACTAAAACAACAATGGTAGCAATGGGAATTGCTATAACTTTGGAAATACTCTCTTGATGAAGATATTTGGCTTTAAAAAATGAAAAATAGACGCATAATGATATTATATATGGTATATAATTTTTATAAAATATTAAACTGTATAAAAAATAAGTATACAGAGAATAATCTCTGCCTTCTCCCCTAGTATATAAAACATATATTATAATTATCATGAATATACTAAAAATACTAAGTATAAGAAAACTTAATATGATACTAGTGGTAATATTATGTTCTTTTTTCATGAGTCTATATTTTCTTCAGTTTCTACAGCTTCTACTTCCTCTTCTATAATCTCTACAGGCTTTAACTTAGGTTTTTTTTCATAAATATCCTGCATAACCTTCTGAGCTAAGATTCTTGGAGGCAAAACTGTAAAATTATTTATAACTATATTAAAGTACTTTAAAGCATCTTGATACTTATTTTGATAATAATAACAAAAACCTATCTCATAATAAGCCCATGCTATATCTTTTACATAGCTATCTCTATCAAAATTATCTATTATATATTGATAATAGGCTATAGCATTTTTATAGTTT
>CALXXQ010000198.1 GCA_944392715.1 uncultured Brachyspira sp. | reverse complement strand
TTAAAAGCATATGTTCAAATACAGAATAACCTTCATAAACTGTAGATTTAGTTATAAATGATTTGAAGAAATCGTTTCTATGAAAAGCATACAAATCAAAGTATTCATCTTCTTTGGTAATTTCATATTCTAAATCAAAATGTCTCATTAATTTTTCTGAAACACTAAATATATACTTTTTTACATTTTCATTATCAATGTGAAGTTTAGCCATATGAATTTCTCCATGATATATATTATATAAAGATTTTTTTCATTGTCAAGTTTTTATACATATCAATTAGTATTTCTTATTAATTAGTATGTATTATAAAATTATTTATATAAGTTTTTGATATGTATAAGAAATATTGTATTCACCAATTGTACGTTGTCAAGAGATTATTAATATTTTTTATTTATAAAATATAAAAATATAATTATTTATAGATTTTTTTATATTTCTTATTAATTCAAAAACAAATATTCTCGTCAATTTTAATTTATTATATAATCATAATTAACATATTTTAATTATGATAAATACTTAATAAAATATTTTTTATTTTATTCATAGCTAAGAATCTATGACTCATAGAATTTTTCTCTTCTAAACTCATTTCAGCATATGTAACATTATATCCGTCTGGCTGAAATATAGGATCATATCCAAAACCGTCAAAACCTCTTTTGTTTTCTATTATTTTTCCATTAACTCTGCCTTCAACTGCTATATAATAATTATCATCTAATACACATACAGCTGAAGTTATAAAATAAGCTGTTCTATCTTTTTTATCTTTTAATTCATCTAAAAGCATCTGCATCTTTTCTTTGTAGCCTAAGTTTTCACCGCCGTATCTTGCTGAATATATTCCAGGCCTACCATCAAGAGCATTAACGCAAAGACCTGAATCATCAGCTAAAGAAGGTAGTTTAGTATGATTATATACCGCTCTTGCTTTTATGAGAGAGTTTTCTATGAATGTATTTCCATTTTCTATAATTTCCCCTATATCTGAAGGTATAGGAAATATTTCTTTGATGCTGTCTTTAAATATATTTTTTATTTCTTTTATTTTATGTTCATTTGAAGTTGCTATTATTAGTTTGTCAAGCATATGAATATCCTTTGTATTATGTATACTGTGTTATGTTTATAGAATTATGTTAATTTATAATGTTAAAAAATAAATAGAAATCTTTGCTATTTGGTATATAGTATTCCATTACATTTCCAATTATTCTATATCCATTTTTAGGGGCATAATTTTCTACTATGGACGTAAATATATTTTCATAATTTTCTATATTGCATTTTACCTTTATGAATTTTCCGCCTTTTATATTCCATTTTACCCAGCCTTCTGGAGCCATTGAATTTTCTTTTACTTCAACTCCTGCCATATATTTACCCATTTCTTCCCATGGAGAAAAAGTTTCATTGATATCATTCATTATTCCCCATATTCCTGCCAAATTATTATTCTCATCAACTTTAACAAAATTAATTATTTCTCTAATACTCTTATTAAAATCCTGCCATAAAGGTAATATCCACTGAGAATGTTTTTTACTTTCTCCCTCAGCTACTTTACCAATAACTTCAAAATCTTCTTTTTCAATTATTTCTATATCCATAGAATTTTATCTCCTGATTTTATTAAGAAAGATATAATAACATATATTTTTAAAATAACTATATAATATTAAAAAGATATAAAACAAAGATACTTAAATAGCAAATAATTTATAAATTATTTGCTATTTAACGAAACTGATTATTAAATCAAATATAGATACTTTTTTATATTCAATTTTTATATTTGTTTTTGGAATAAAAAATTTATTTAATTCAGTAATTTTATCTCCTGTCATTACAGTATGATTTGCTATAGTTCCTACGAATAGATATAAATCTTTTATAGTTCTATTCATATTGTTAATCTCCATATAATCATCTGAAATGATAAAGCTTTCTCCTTCTTTTGGTTCTGGAATTCCTGCTCCATAGGATACAAATCTTGTTTTTTCCAAAACAATATCATTATTTTTATTTATAAAATAAAAATCTCTTATTTTACTTTTATTTACAGAATGCATATATGAAATTATAAATTTTTTGTTATCTACTTTAAGTATTACATTATTAGTATTATTTTTTACATTATTTAGTACAAGTCTAGGAAATAATGGTGTAAATAGTATAATAATAAATACTATAATTATCAATATATAAAAAACAGCTTTTTTAATCATAATAAAAAATATATATTTTTATTAATCAGTAAGAGATTAATTATTGCACATAATATCCTAATTCTTTATAATACTTTACAGCACCTGGATGAAAAGGTACTGATATTCCTCTATAAGCATTATCAATATTTATTTCTTCAGCTTTTGAATTCAAAACAATTAAATCTTCTTTTTTATCAAAAATAGTTTTTATTAAATTATAAACTGCTTCTTCAGATAAATTATTATTGGCAACTAAAGAAGCCTTTACAGCTATTGCTCTAGTACTATTAGTAACACCATTATATGTATTTGCTGGTATTGTAAATTCTGTATAATATTTATATTCTATAACTAATTCATCTATTTGTATTTTATCAAGTGATATTAAAACTATTTCTTTATTTAAAGCTAATTCCTGTAAAGCAGCATTAGGTATTCCAGCTACTATAAAACATGCATCCAATGTTCCGTTTTGCAAACCTTCACTTGATAATGTAAATGAGAGATTATATTTTTCTATATCATTAAATGTAAGGCCATAAGATTCTAATATTTGTTTAGAGTTAAATTCAACACCGCTTCCTGCATCTCCTACAGAAACTCTTTTTCCTTTCAAATCAGCTATTGATTTTATTTGGCTTTCTTTAGTAGCTGCTATTTGAACTACTTCTGGATATAAAGTGAGTATTGCAGAAAAATTAGTTAATTTCTCTCCTGAAAATATATCTATTCCGTTATAGGCATAGTCCATAACATCATTTTGAGCGAATGCTAAATTGGCTTCATTTTGATTAATAAGTCTTAAATTTTCAGCTGAAGCTCCAGTAGATTCTACTACAACATTCACATCTTTTATATTGTTGTTCCATATATTTGCTATGTTTTCTCCAAATGAATAATATGTTCCGCTTGTTCCGCCTGTTGCAAAAATATAATTAGAAGTTGTATTTTTTTTGCATCCTGCAATTAATAGTGAAACTGATATCATAATAATTATCATTTTTTTCATGATATACCCCTTGGATTATATAAATATCATATTTATGATTTTTAATGATACATTGTTGTTATTAAAAGTCAATATTAATTAATATATAAATTAATTTATTATTTTAAAAAAAATTATAATTTTATATAAAATATATTGACATTATATTTATGTTTGATATAATTTTCTTATTAATAATAAATACTAATAAAGAAATAATTAGGAGGGTTATATGCCTAGTTTTGCAAATCCATTTAATGCTAATGTGAATAGGAAAATAACAAAGGAAGAATTAATACAAGCTATAAGACTTGATATTGCTGGTGAGCTTGAGGCTATATATTTATATGATGCTCATGCTATGGCTACTGATGATCCTGTTGCAAAGGCAGTACTAGCTGATATAAGAGATGAAGAAAAAGCACATGTAGGGGAGCTTATGGCTTTGCTTAGACATTTAGATCCTAAGGAAGCTGAGCATTTTGAATCTGGACAATTGGAAGTAAAAGAAATGATGGAGGAGCTTGGAATAAAAGAACCTAATTTATCTGGACTTACAGTTGGAAGTTTGAAAAAAGATTAATATATTAGAATATGAAGCAAGGAGGAATATATGGATTATTTAGCTAGAGAAAGTTCGCCTTTTGATGAAAATTTTTGGAAAAATATAGATAAAGTTGTTGTTGAAACAGCAAGCAGAATACTTATGGGAAGAAGATTTTTATCTATTTACGGACCTTTAGGTTCTGGTGCTATAAGTGTTCAATATGATAAAAGTGACAGAGAAGAAGTTTTTGAAAATGGTTTTGTGAAAACTTCTGGAAGAAAATCTGTCGAGCTTCCTCAATTATATGAAGACTTTACTCTATTATGGAGAGATTTAGAAAATAATATTTCTAATAATATGCCTTTAGATTTATCTATTGTATCTCAGGCTGCTCAGACACTTGCTAATAAAGAAGATAATTTAATATTTAATGGAAGCGATTTTTTAGAATTAAAAGGTATATTGAATACTGAAGGTGTTCAAAAATTAAAAATATCAGATTGGAGTCAGGGAGAAAATCCTTATACTGATATAGTAAAAGCTATAAATATGATTAGAGAAAAAGGAATAGTAGGAAGATTTGTATTATGCTTGAGTCAGTCTTTATATTTTGATTTGCAAAGAATACAGCAAGGCACTGGAATGACAGAGGCACAGAGAGTATCTCAGATGATTGCAAATCTATATAATGTACATGTTATAAAAGGAAAGAAAGCAGCATTAATTTGTACTGAGCCTCAATATATGGATTTGGCTGTTGGAATAGATATATCTACTGCATATTTAGAGCAAAAAGATTTAAATCATAGCTTCAGAATAATGGAAACTATTATACCTAGAATAAAAAATACTGATGCTATAGTTGTTTTAGAATAATTTTTTTTTATAATAAAACTCTAATACAATAATCGTCGCCTGCAATTATAATTTATAATTGCAGGTTTTTTTATTTGTATTTAATAATTCTTTCTATTATTATTCCTATTAATATAGTAGATATTCCTAATATAATAAAAAATATCCAAGTATTCATTTTTAAATAAAAATATTCAAAGTATCTTATATACATATTTATAATTATAAAAAATATTGAGTATTTTACTATTGGAGAAATTTTTAATTTGCATCCTATTATTAGAGTTATTATATTTGATAATAAAAATAAAACGCTATATATAAGTAATTCCATTGATCTGTATTCAAATATAATAGGATAAGTATTGTTTCCAAATACTGACATTATGCCTAGTATTATATTCAAATATAAAATTCCTACTGTATAATATATAATAGAAAAATTATAATATTTGCTTCCTAATTTTTTATTAATATCTGTTATTCCTATTAAAAATATTAGTATGCTTGTAGTTATAAATCTTATATAATTATTAAGTGTTAAATCTATTCCAGATATATCAAAACCTTCAAAACCATACCAAGTTATTAGTCCTATTATGGATATTGATAATACTGCATAATTTCTTTTTATATATGCTATTAAAAAAAATATTATTATACTTATGAGTGATAATAAAATAAAGTTATTTTTATTATGAGTTATTATATAGGAAATTGTAAATATATCTGCAGATAAAAATATAGAAGATAATGTTATAATTGCAGATGAGGTTTTAGGTAAATATATATATTTTCTTTTTAGAATTTCATCTATTATAAATCCAGATAAAAAAAGCACTGTAAATAAAAATGCTATAAAATAAATGGAAAATATATAAAAACTTATAAAAGCTATAAAACCAATTGATACCATTACAATTCCCATTATCATTATAGCTTTTATTATGGGCTGCCAATCTATATAATCATCTTTATATCTTTTTGATAATATTTCAAATTGTTCATCTGTGATAATATTATCCTTATTCCATTTTTTTAATTCTTTTAATAAATATCTATTTTTGCTTCCCATAATATTTAATAGTCTTTAAATATTTCATTTTTAATAAATTTCATATTATCCAAAGTATATTTAGTATAATCATTATCATCATGTTTCATTGTTCTTAAAACTCTAATATATTTAATAAAATTCCTGAAGCTTTCCATTAAATTATTAGGAACTAAGTTTTGAATATCATATTTTATATTATCATTAAAATTTTCATTATTCTCTAGTATTATTAGATTGCAGAATTCTTCTTTATTTTTGAGAAAACTATCAGTATCTTTATTTTCTAAATATGAAATAAGTTCATTTAATTTATCAGCTATCAATTGTAAATCTTTATTACTCATATTATATTATCCATACCATTTGATTATTATATATAATTTAATATCATAATAAAATAATTGCAATAGAATGTTATATAATAAAAATATTTCTTCTTTAGTAAAGTATATTTACAATAAGTATGTATTTTTCACGTATTATAAATATATATGTTGTATATGTGTTACAATATATAGAGAATCGTATATTTTAGGTAAATTTTTTGTAAATTTAATGTAAATTATATTGACAAATATATGATTTAGGCTATACTTATAATTGTAAAGATAATTTAC
>CALXXQ010000197.1 GCA_944392715.1 uncultured Brachyspira sp. | reverse complement strand
ATTTATACCTTACAATAATATCTTTAATAATTTTATTTAATGATGTTCCAATATGAATATCTCCATTCGCATAAGGCGGTCCATCATGTAAAATACATTTAGGAGCACCTTTTCTTAATTCTCTAAGTTGTTGATAAAGTTTTTCTTCGTCCCATTTTTTTATTATTTTGGGCTCTTTTTCCTTTAAACCTGCTTTCATAGGAAAAGCGGTTTTAGGCAAATTGATAGTAGAACTATAATCCATCTTAACTTTGCTCCATTTTTTAATTTTCTTTAATAATTTTTGAATTTATAAAGATATTCAATTTTATACTATAAGAAGAAATTTTACAAGTTTTTATTTATTAAATAATAATTATATTATATGAATACTAAATTTAAAAATATAATATTTTAATATTGAATCTTATAATTAAAGTATAAATTTATATATTAACTAGCATTGAAAGCAAAACCTATACTAGCACCGAAATCTAAAGAATTTATATAATAACTAGGAAGCTTTGTTTCCAATGTGAAATTTTGCCCGCCAACATAACCTTGTATAATTTTTTCAATATCTTTAGTCATTACTAAATATTGAGGATTATACATATTAAATCTAGTATATAATCCTAGTACTAAAGAAACATTTTCCACAATAGGCTGATTATATTCTATAGTAAATTTCACACTAAGCATTAGTCTATTAAAAGATTGATTTAAATTCTTGCTCATTATAAGTTCAGAAAGTATTGGAAGACTTACACCAACTCCATCATTTACAGCAGCTGAATTATCAGTATAAACATAACTTTCTGGAGAATTATCTATTATAAATTTACCGCCTATAGAAAGACCAATCATAAGTCTATCTTCCAATAAATGAACTTTAGTACCTATACCAAAATCTAATACAGGAGCATAATTCAAATCCACTAAAATAGCAGCCTTTCCTACATTCTCCTTAGAAAATGTACCTGTAAAACTTTGACCTAAATATCCTGTACCTATTCCTAAATATCCGAATAAGCTCATTCCGCTGAATTTTTTATTATCCATATTGAACCATCTTTCTGATCCGAATAAGTATCCCAATTCTAATTCACCATTTAGTGAATATCCTACAGAACCTTTAAAGTATTCAATTCCTGTTTTATTTAAATCTTCTTTTCCTATAGAAGGCATAGTTGCTGAACCATTAAAGTTAAATTTGGCTGCCCAAATGAATCCGTTTGTAAAAGAATATAGACTGGATATATTAATAAGAATTATAGATGCCAAAATTAATACATTTTTCATTTTCTAATCCATAAATAAGAATAATTTTCGGAAATTATAACATATTGTGAAGAAAATAAAACCTGTTATAAATAAAAAAATATTTATCATAACTTGGATTTTGTTAACGCACAGTTAATAATAGCAATAAATTTAAATAAATCTAGGGTGGGTGCTATAATAACAGTTATAAGTTAAAAAGAAAAATAATACAAAAATAACTAATGATATAAAAAGTATAAAGGGTGGGCAAATGTAATTAAATTTTAAAACTTTAATTACATACCCCGCCCTTTAATATTTATTGTTTATTTTGAAATTCTCATTTAAATTTATTTTTTAATTAAATTAGAAAATAAAGCACCCGCCCAAGTTTTTATTAGATACTGAATTTTATTAACGCACGATTAATTTATTATTTTTATATTATAGAAAAGTAGTAATAAAATTTTATTTATATTTTTTAATTAACTCACCGTGCGAGAGATGATTTTCAAAACGCTTCAAATCCTTTATATTGGAAGGATAAATATAGTCTTATTATGGACTAATATTTATAACTAATATTATAAATTATTAAATATTATTTTAACTTTATAATTACATATTAATAAAATAATAAAAAATGTAAATTTCTATTGCTTTTAACTAAAAATAATATATATTATAATAAATTTAATAATAAATTTAAATACGTATTTAAATTTAAATATACATTTAAAATAGTTTATATGCTTGCGCTAAAAGAATTTTATATACATAAAAACACAAATAATTATGACAGTTTTTGTCGCATTGATAGTGCATAATTAAGCTATAACAGAAATTGAATGAGCAAATAAACATGAAAATGTTTACAATAAAAAATTTAAAAAAGGAGTTTTACTATGAGTAAAAAAATTTCAACAATCTTTTTAAGCCTATTTTTAGTAGGAATACTTTCAGTAAGCTGTTCTAATAAGGACAAAACAGGTTCTGCAGGCATAGAACAGTATAACGGTAATTATGTATCTACAGAAACTTTTAATGGCAGTGCTACTGGAGGAACTGCTACAGATTATTTATGGATATCAGTTAAAGATGGTCAAGCTGGTATGGATTCAGCTAATAATAACAATACTCCTCCTAGTACTTTTAATTATTTTCCTGTAACAGGTTCTGGTACAGATTATAGTTTTTCTATAGCAAGTGATTCAATAGTAGGTACTTTTAAGTTTGCTTCTGACGGTTCTAAAGTAACTGTTAGATTTACAAAAAATCCTTATTTACCTATAAATAAAGACATAGTTTGCAATAAAAAACAATAATCAATCATATTTTAATTGAAATGGCTTTGCTTGAAGTTTTTTGAGTGAAGCCTTTCATTTTGCAGAATATAAAAAAATCAAAAATTATTACAAATATAGACCTATTAATTTAACTTATGATATATTAAATGTTTGTTCTAAAAATATTTTTGATTTGGTAAGGAATAGATTGAATCCAGATAAATTTGAAAGATTAATAGGGCTATATTTAAAACGATGCAGTGCTGATAATATAGAAAAACCTTCTAAAATAGACAATCCAAATGGAGATTGTGATATACAGGCATCTTTTGATTTAATAAGAACAATGATACATGTTCAAGCAAAATTTCATACAGATTATACAGATCAATGGGCTATAGAACAAATTAATAATTTTTTAGAGTATGAATCATCAAATGAAGATGGTTATTCACATATAGGTTGGGTAATATCTAGTTGTGATGATTTTTCAGATGATGCTAAAAATTTAGCTATTGATAATAATATATTATTAATAAATGGTAAAACATTTTCAGAAATGTTGATTAAAGCAG
>CALXXQ010000196.1 GCA_944392715.1 uncultured Brachyspira sp. | reverse complement strand
GCTAATAATACTAAAATAAAAATTGGAGTGTCTGCTAAGTTTACTTAGCAGAGCCTAATAACGAACAATTTTTATTAATAATAAATTTATTGCTAGTAATAATAAAAGATGAGGGATTAAATTTCATTCCTCCAGCTTTCTAAAATTAAATAATTAAAATATAAAAACTTTATAGATAGAAACAATAGGAGATTATAATGACAGACATCAAACAAATTGAAGGCGGAATATGTGCATCTGAAGGTTTCTTAGCAAACGGAGTACATGCTGGTATAAAGAAAAATAGCGAAAAAAAAGATTTAGCAATAATTTATAGTAAAACTCTATGTTCTGCTGCTGCAGTATATACTCAAAATAAAGCATGCGGAGCAAATATCATAGTAAGTAAAGAACATTTAAAAGACGGAAAAGCAAAAGCTGTTATATGCAATTCTGGAAATGCTAATACTTGTAATAAAGACGGCGTTGATAAAGCAAAAGAAATGTGCAAACTCACTGCTGATGTATTAGGTATTGATGAAAAAGAAGTTGCTGTTGCTTCTACTGGTGTTATAGGTGTGCCATTACCAATAGAGCCTATACAAAAAAATATAAAAGAGCTTATAGAAAATGCAAATCATTCTGCAGAACATGCAAAAAATGCAGCAGCTGCAATAATGACTACTGATACATTTATGAAAGAAATAGCTTATGAATTTGAAATTGAAGGAAAGAAAGTTCATATAGGAGGAATGTCAAAGGGAAGCGGTATGATTCACCCTAATATGGCTACAATGCTTGCATTTATAACTACTGACTGCAATATATCAAGCGAAATGCTTCAAAAAGCTTTAAACGAAGATATAAAATCTACATATAATATGATCAGTGTTGATGGGGATACTTCAACAAATGATATGTGCATTGTACTTGCAAATGGGGAAGCTAAAAATACTTTAATTAACAAAGAAGATGATAATTATAAAATATTTTGTAAGGCATTGAATATGACAAATACTTATTTAGCAAAACAAATGGCTAAAGATGGAGAAGGTGCTACAAAATTAATTGAATGCGAAGTAATTAATGCTGAAAGTTTAAAATTGGCAAGAAAGATAGCTAAGTCTGTAATAACTTCAAATTTAGTAAAGACTGCTATGTATGGATGCGATATGAATTGGGGGAGAATTTCATGTGCTATAGGTTATACTGACGCTGATTTTGATATAAATAAAGTTTCTATAAATGTTTGTTCAAAATACGGTGAGATGAATGTTTATAAAGAAGGATACGGTGTAGAGTTTGACGAAGATGAAGCTTTAAAAATATTAAAAGAAGATGAAATAAAAATAACAATAAATATGAACTGTGGAGAAAGTAAAGCTACAGCTTGGGGATGTGATTTAACTTATGATTATGTAAAAATTAACGGTTCTTACAGAAGTTAAAATTTTATATATGAAATGATTATATTTTATAAAATTATAGTTATATTTTGTTTTTAATATCTGGGGCTTTGCCCCCGCGAAGCGTACCCGAAGGGTAACCCCACTTCTTTTGCGACTGCAGGGAGTGCTGCGACTGAAAGGAGTACCTTTAGGTATGGTATTGCCCAAAGAAGCAGGCACAGCCCGCCTTCGGCTAAGGGCTATATTTGAGCTTAAACTGATAATCTATACTACATGTAAGACAATTTTAGTATTATTTAGTACTAATTTTATCCTTGCACTTTTTGGTTCTTTTTGCGGCGGGAAAAAGAACAACATAAAAATTGAGAAACTTAAAAATTTTTAATATATATTAAAATTTATAAAAATAATTTAATTAAATAATTAAGGAAATAAAAATGGATAATATTTCAAATAGAGATAAAGCATTTATACTTAATCAGGCATTGCCTTATATACAAAAATACACAGGAAAAACCGTTGTAATAAAATACGGCGGAAGTGCTATGGAAAATCCTGAATTAAAAAAGAAAGTTATGAGCGATGTTGCTTTGCTTTCCACTGTTGGAATAAATGTTATAGTTGTGCATGGCGGAGGAAAAGATATTACTGCTATGCTTAATAAAATAGGAAAAGAATCAAAGTTTATAAATGGTTTAAGATACACTGACAGCGAAACTGCTGAAATAGTAAAAATGGTTCTTGCTGGTAAAGTTAATAAAGAGTTGGTGGCATCTCTTGAAAACTGCGGTGGCAAATGTCTTGGTATATGCGGTATTGATGGAAAGATGTTTAAAGTAAGCAAATATAAAGGTAATGATGATTTGGGATTTGTAGGAGATGTTGATGATGTTGATACAGACTTGCTTAATACAATTATATCAAATAAATATATTCCAATAGTTGCTACTGTAGGATGCGATGATGAAGGAAATGTTTATAATATTAATGCGGACACTGCTGCTGCCAAAATAGCAGAAAGCCTAAAAGCTGAAACTTTAATATATATGACTGATACGCCGGGACTTTTAAAAGATAAAGATGATGAGAATACTTTAATAAGTCAGATAAATATTAAGGATATAGATAATCTCATAAATGACGGAACTATATCAGGAGGAATGATACCTAAAGTCAAGCATTGTATAGATGCTGTAGAAAATAGAGTATCAAAAGTATTTATAATAGATGGAAGATTATGCCATTCATTATTAATAGAAATGTTTACAGATGAAGGTATAGGAACTATGTTTTATAAAGATTAATAAAAATAAAAAATTATGATTGGGAGTAAAAAAATGCCTTGTAAGAAAACAAATAATAATCAAAATAATGAAAAATCAAAATTAAAAAAAGAATATATTAATAATAGTAAAAAATACGTTGCTAATACTTATGGAAGATTTGATATAGTTTTAGAGTCTGGAAAGGATTCTAAATTAAAAGATATAGAAGGAAAAGAGTATATTGATTTAGGAAGCGGTATCGGAGTTAATAGCATTGGTTATGGAAATAAAAATTATATAAATGCTGTAGCTAATCAATTAAAAACTTTACAGCATACATCAAATCTTTACTATACAAAACCTTATATAGATTTAGCTAAAAAATTATGCACTATCACAAAATATGATAAAGTGTTTTTCTGCAACTCTGGTGCTGAGTCAAATGAAGCTGCTATTAAATGTGCAAGAAAATATTCTTTTAATAAATATGCCAATAATGATAAAAATTATAAAAGATATAAAATAGTAACATTAAAAAACTCTTTTCATGGCAGAACTATGGCTACAATTTCAGCTACAGGACAAGATGTTTTTCATAATTACTTTTTCCCATTTTTGGAAGGCTTTTCATTTGCAGAGGCGAACAATTATGAAGATACTATAGAAAAATTAAAAGATAATGCCTGTGCTATGATGATGGAGCTTATACAAGGTGAAGGCGGAGTTATACCTCTTGATAAAGAATATGTACAGAAAGTGCAGAAATACTGCGAAGAAAATGATATACTTTTTATAGTTGATGAAGCACAAACAGGTGTAGGAAGAACAGGTAAATTCTTATGCTCTGAACATTTTGCTATAAAGCCAGATATTACTACATTAGCCAAAGGTTTAGGCGGAGGTCTTCCTATAGGAGCTATGCTTATGAGCAAAAAATGTTCAGATGTATTTGTTCCAGGTGATCATGCTTCTACATTCGGTGCTAATCCTGCAGTTGCTGCTGGTGCTTTGGAAGTATTAAATATAATAGATAAAAACTTATTAAAAGAAGTTGAAAAGAAATCTAAATATGTAAAAAATAAATTAACAAAACTTGATAATGTATTAAGCGTAGACGGTATAGGATTAATGCTTGGAATAGGTTTAAAAGAAGGATTAAATGCAAGAGAAATAGTAGAGAAATGCATATCAAAAGGAGTTATTCCTTTGACTGCAAAAAATAAAATAAGACTTCTTCCTCCTCTAACAATAACTGATAAAGAATTAGAAAAAGCTGTTTCAATACTTTGTGAATGCATAGGATAAATTAATGAAATTAAAATAATATAGGGCTTTACTAATTATATTTAGTAAAGCCTTTATTTTTAAGCGGATATATCTCTTTTATTAAAAATAATTACAGTAAGTACATTAGTTATAATTCCAATTACAAATAAAGAAATACTTCCTAATAAAAATAAATTAAAATCATCGCTGTATTTAGAAGGATTAAACAAAGATATAATACTTAAATATTTAAAAAACTCTGATTTCTCTCCTACCATCGATATCATTTGAAAAAGCATAAATAATATACAAACTCCAGCACCAGCCCAAAGAGAAATTGTAGTAGAAGAAAAACTTACAGAACTCAAAAAACATATTCCTAAAAAAGAAAGCCATAAACCATAAAGACCTGCATTAATAATTATAAGTTTTGCTATATCAAGTTCGCCTTTAAACATAATCTCACTTGTAACTATAATAAGTAAAGTTACATATAAATTTAATATAAATATTTCTATAGCAGCATTCAATATTTGTGTAGATATTATCTTTATTCTTGAATTTGGTGTAGAAAATAAATATGCAATGCTTCCTTTATCAATGTATCTTATTACTAGTCTATTAACTAATAATACAATAAAAACCAACGGAAAAATAATAAGCAAAAATGAATATAAAT
>CALXXQ010000195.1 GCA_944392715.1 uncultured Brachyspira sp. | reverse complement strand
AATTATAACTTTCAACTACACCATAATCTAAATAACTAGGATTCATTGAATACCTAGTACCATAAGATATTTCAATATTCTGTAATTTGTTTATTTCATTTTCCAAATTATTTTTATCTAATTTTATTATGCTTAATTGATTTATTGGTTGAGTAAGTTCATAATCTTCTAATTGTTTTCTACATTTATTTATAGTTTCATCATCCATTTCTATAGGACTTACTAAATATGAAGACATCATCATTAATTTTAATTTCTTCATCATCACAATTTGTATAGCTTCCATCATTATTATATCTAAATATTGTTATAAAATTACTGTCTTTATCATACAAATTCCAAATAATAAAAGAAGCAAATTTATTCATTATAGAATTATTAATAAATACTTCTTTGAAAAAACTATAATTATATTTCTTTTCATGCATAAGTAACTTTGTTAAATTGAGAGAAAGTTTTTTTATTACTTTTGGTATTTCTTCTTTTATATATTTAATTTCTTCTTTTTCAGTTTCTGTAAATATTTAGGTACTGCTTTTAACTGTTTATTATTTTTTATATCAAATACGTTTACAGAATAACCAGCATTCAAAATCAATTTGTAATCATCATTAATAATTTTCTAAACTATTGAATCAAATTCGAAATTTGAAGTGAATTTCAATTCTAAATCATCAATATCAAGTCCCATTTCTTTTGATATTTTATTTATTAAATTAAAAGTATCTTCTTTCAATTCTGATTTTTTACTTTTTGAATAAATATCATATTATAATTTAATACTATATTGTGTTGTTTTTACTGATGATAAAATTATTAAAGAGAAATTAGAGTCTTTCTCTTTTTTGTATATTTCTCCTAAAGCTTCATATCATCCATATAAACAATATAAAACCTAATACATATATGTAAAAATAAACTTGTTTTTATATATAAATAGTATAAAATGTATATATGTAAATTACAATATCATCATATAATATAGAATTGGGGAAATATATATGAAAAATAAACTATTGATATTTATAATTGCTTCTTTAACATTAATTTCTATGAACAACTCAATATCTTTCATATTCTTTTATTTTATGTTGGCTTTTTTAATTATTCTGATATCCTGTTCTGCATTATCAAATATATGTAATTATCAGCATTTTTATTTAATTAATAAAAATAAAGAATATTTAAATATATTAATATTGAATAATAATAATGAATATGGAAGTATATATTATTCAGATAAAGATAACAATAGAATAGAGTATAAAATAAAAAAATTAAATAAATTAGATGGATACTTCAAGGCTGAATCATTTGATGGTAAAACCTTAAATGGATTTCTTCCAAATAAAAATAGCGGATTTGAAGGACGTTTAAATAATGAAAATATATATTTTGAATACCCATCTTCATATATCTCAGAAACTAATATAATACAATATACATATTCAAATAATATTGGAAAGGCAAAACTTAATTATAAAATTTATTTATTTTTATTAAATAATCCTAATAATTTAAGTTCTATAAATAAAATCAATGCTAGTATAAATAAAGAGTTTGGAATAACAGAAACTACTGATTATAAAGATCAACAAAAACTATATAGTATAATTGAAAAAACGTTAAATAAAAAAATACAGGATAATTTTGATAAATTAGAAAATTTAATTTCTAATAAAGAAAAAATATATGATATAAATGTATCAATACCAAATATAAATTTATTTAATAATGGCTTAATATCAATATCAAGTAATAAAATATTAAATAATGCCACATATTCTATAAATAGCGGAGAAAATATAAAATTATCTGATCTAATAATAGATACTAATAAATGTTTGAATATAATAAAATACAAGATGGAAAAATATAATAATAGTATTATAGGAAATAGAAATATTAATATATCCAATATTAATTTAGAAAATAATTATTTTTATTTGACACCCAAAGGTATAATGTTTAATTGGGTTATGGATTATAAAGATAATATAATTGATGAATACATTGATTATATCAGTATATTCATAGAATCAAAAGAAATAGATGATATTATCAGTCATAAATATAAAAATATATTTGATTAATATTGCATCATTTTTTAAAATTTTCTTTTTAATACTATGGCCTTATGCGGACATAATTCCTGACAGCAATAACAGGATATGCAGTTTTTATAATAATATTCAGGAGGATAAGACTTACCCTTTTTATCAAAATTAAGTGCTAATGGGGTTACAGGACATACCTTTACACAAACTCCGCATTTGACACATTTATTTTTTTCAATAACAGGCTTTGGTATAATAGTTGCAAAAATTCTTTTAACAATAGGAAATTTACTAAGCTTCATCAAACTTCTTCCTATTCCAATACCTTTATGAGGCTTTTTGAAATCTGTCACTTTTACACTTTCTATTCCATCGCCTAATACTTCTATTTCATTCTTATTTGAAAAACCATGTTTAAATCCCATTTTCAAAGTAGGTATTGTATTATAATCGAATGATATTATTTGAGAAGCAACATAGTCTAAAGCTACTGCATCTGATGATACTATTAAGGCATTAACTTTTTTAGGATTTCCATTTCTAGGTCCGTTTCCCTCCATAGCTAGAATTCCATCCATTATATAGAGTTTAGGATTAATAAGCTTATTTAAATCAAGAAGCATAGTAGAAAAATCTTCAAAATCAGGAAGTTTTAAATGATACTCAGCTTTTCTAAAACCAGGTATGCATCCGAATTGATTCTTTACAGCTCCTGTCATAGTTGTAAGAGCATGTGATTTTAATTTAGGCAAACTTATTATTACATCGGCTTCTTGTATTGGTTTTGCTATAGTAAAACTCTTCTCTTGCACTCCATCCTCATAACTAACACCTACTGGCTCTTCAAAATCAGCATACTTAACATCCAATTTATTAGCTATTTCATCTATACCTGATTTTAATGCCACACTGCTTCCCTTACCTATTCCAGGAGAATCTCCATAGGAAATATTTTTAGTTTTTTCTTGAAGTATAGATACAATAGCTTCAAATACTACTGGGTGAGTTGTTACAGACCTTTCAGCAGTTTCTGCAGCTAGGAAATTAGGCTTAAGCAATACCTTATCATTTTCCTTAACAAATAAATCTATGCCTCCAATCAAATCTATAGCCTTTTTAATGGCAGATTTAACTTCATCTAAATTATAATTCTCGCATCTTATTACAGCTACTTTACTCATAATATTAACCTTAAATTTAAACTGTATTTATATTATATAAAAATTAAACTAATTGTAAATATATAAATCTTAATAAAAAATCCCTCCCATTATAGTTTTTTATTCTTAATTTAATATAAAAGTATTTATTATTTTTTTACTTAATTTATAAAAGCATACCCACCCAAATTTTTATTATATTTTTAACTTATTCACCGCACGGTAAATGAATTTATTGTTTATAATTAAAATGCAATTACTGCTTAATTAATATATAAAATTTTACTCACCGTGCGGTAATAAATACAATAATTAAAAAAAACTTGGGCGGGCAGCTAAAAAAACAGTTTGAAGTAAAAAAAATATAATGATGAAATTATATAAATGATAGAAAGTATATAGGGCGGGGATTTAAAAATAATTTAATTTATAAAATTATAAATTATCATTTTTATAATGTTTATATCTATTTTCCATATATCTTATAGATACATCTTTATTAAAAATAGAAAATCTTATATAGTTATATTTATATTTGACTCTGCTATAGTACTCTTTTATTGTATTAGATTCTATAAAAATAATAAACTCTTTTGAAAAATATTTATTATAAGCTTCTTTATTAATATTTTTTATAACTTTGTTTAAAGTATTTTTTATGATAGTAAAAATTTTTCTTTCATCATCAGCCATAAAATTTTTTGTTCTAAATGCAAGAAAAGCTTCGCCTTCAATATATTTAGCAAATGATAAGGACTTACTTTCCCAAAAATTATATTTAGTATAAAATTCTTCTAATAATTCAAACCATTTAGGTATTACCTGTAATAGTATCTTAGGCTCTTTTACAGCCCTTTGCGAATCCTGACCAGGCCTTTTTACATAATGATAATTTGTATTATATTCAAAACTAATATTGTTTGCATACATTAAAAGTTCATGAGAAAATATACCATCTTCTCCTGGCTGAACATTCAATGGATACCTCAAATATTTATAATTATCCAATATAGATTTTTTTATAAACATTGAACAAGTAGGAAGTGCTGAATGATAATCTTTATTAACTCTTTTATCCAAATTCCAAAAAGTACTTAAAACTACTAAATCACTATTATTATTTTTAGCATTATGATAAAAAGTCTCTATAAAATTATTATCTATATAATCATCACTATCCATACAAAATAAATACTCGCCTTTTGCATTTTCTATTCCATCGTTTCTAGCTGCAGATACACCTTCATTTTTTTTATCTATTATTATAATCCTATTGTCTTTATTAGAATATTCTTTTAATATTTCAAGAGAATCATCAGTAGATCCATCATTTATACATATTATTTCTAAATCTTTATATGTTTGATTAATTACACTATCTAAACAAGCCCTTAAGTATTTTGAAACATTATAAACAGGTATTATTATACTAATCATAATATATCATCCATAATTAAAGTATTAAAAATAAAAAAGAGATACTAAATAAAGCATCTCTTTTTAAATATTATGTTAATTAATATTAATTACTTTCATTTATATATGATAATAAGCTTTCATATTGAACTTTCATATTATCAGGAGTTTTAGGGTCATCAAGTAATTTTTCTAAATATTTTTTAGGCTCATCTTTCTCACCAGCAAGAACCATAGTAACAGCTTTATAATAATGAGCTACATAAACCTCTTCAGACTTAGAATAATCTTTTATAATAGTGTCAAAATATTCATTAGCCTTTTTATAATCATTTCTCTGAGCTCTCATCAATGCAAATCCAAGCAAATATTTAGGCATTTTATCTTTTGTAATAACATTCTTCTGCATTAAAGCATCGTATATCTTTTGAGACTCTTCTTCATTTCCAGATTCCATATATAAATCTAATTTTTCTAAACTAGGTTCTTTACTTGCTAATACTATATTTATTTTATCTAATTTTTCTATAGCATTTTTCATATATGGAACAAATTTTTCACCTTCAACATATCCTCCTACATTTTCTAATATTAAACCATCAGCACTTATAAAAAGTATTGTAGGAAAGCCTTGAACCCCATATTTCTTGGCTATCTCTGCTCCCTCTTGTGATGTTTCAGGATTTAATTTTACAGATACCATTTTTTTTGCTACATCTATAACATCTTTATGAGAATAAGTATTTTTATCCAATTCCTTACACCAAGTACACCAATCAGTATAAACATCTATCATTATAGGTAGATTCTTATCCTTTGCTTTTTTCATTGCACTAGCCAAATCTTTTTCCCATTTTATTTCAGCACTAGCTTTATTACAAGAAATAATAGATGCAAATAGCATTATAAAAATTAATAATATATTTTTATTCATAATGTCTCCTTTTATTATAGAATATTATAAAATATTTTTATAATAAAACAATATATATTTAATTAGAACCAAAATAATTTATAAAATCTAAATATTCAGCTTTCATCTCATTTGGAATCTGATTAGTAAGATTTTCTATATATTTTATTCCTTCATTTGTCTGACCATTGTTAACAATCATATCAAGAGCTTTATAATAATGTGCTATATAAACCTCATTATAATCTCCATAATTACTTATTATATCGTCAAAATATTTCATTCCTTCATCATGCCTATTATTATCTAAAAGCAAAAGAGCAATGCTTGACATATATTTAGGCATTTTATCTTTAGGTATTTTATTTTCTACTATCAATTTATTATATATATCTAAAGCCTCATTATCATAACCTGATTCAAGATAAATATCCAATTTATCTATACTAGAATTATCATCTTTAAATATAGTCTTTACTTTTTCATCTCTCTCTTTCATACTATTCATTTCATTTATTAATTCATCGCTTTCAATATAACCTAATATCCTTTTTAAAATAAATCCATCACTATTAATAAAAAGCATAGTAGGAAAACCTAATATATTATATTTTTTTAGTATATCTTGACCATTAGGCATTTTTTCAGGATTAAATTTTAATGCTATAAAATTAGTAGTATTATTAATTATATTCTCATCTTTAAAAGTAGTTTTATCCATCTCTTTACAAGCTCCGCACCAATCGGTATATATATCCATCATCACTATTTTATTTTCAGACTTTGCTTTTTCAAAAGAGGCATCAAAATCATTTTCCCAATTTATTTTATTTGCATTTGAGCATGATAAAAACAAAATAGAATTAAATATTATTATATATAATTTATTCATTTATCATTCCTTTTTATTATTACCTTTTACAATTATTAATTTACTAAAATACTTTATATATAAAAACTATAAAATTATATAAAAGTAAATTAATAAACAATTCCTCCGCATAATGTTATATCATTATCATAGCATACACATGACTGCCCTTTAGCTACAATTCCTGCCGGTTCATGAAATTTTATATTAATTGTATTTTCATCTATTGGAATAATATTAGCCATAGTTCCTTTATGTGCACTTCTTGTTTTTACTAATGCTTCAAATTCTTTTTCTATAGGATTTACTATCCAATTGACATCATATATTTTTACTTCATCTACAAATGTATGTTTTTTATTACCAACATATACTGTGTTTGTTTCGCTATCTAATGATATTATGAATAAAGGCTCTTTATATGCTATACCCAAACCTTTACGCTGCCCTACTGTATAATGCCATATTCCTTTATGATGTCCTAATATTTCATTAGTATCTATATTTATTATATTACCTTCTTTATCCTCATCAAATAATCTATGATATTCTCCAGCAAAAAAATCCTGACTCTCACTTTTCTCTGCTACATCCAAATTATATTCTCTTGCGATTTTTCTAGTATCTTCTTTTGTATTTTCATGCATAGGAAACATTATTTTAGATAATTGATTTTGTGTAAGTCTATATAAAAAATATGATTGGTCTTTTATCAAATTTTTACCTCTTAATAAAATATACCTATTTGATTTTTCATCGTATTTTACACCCGCATAATGCCCCGTAGCAAATTTATCAAATTCTAAACCTTGTTTTTCTATAGCCTCAAATAAAGCTTCAAATTTAATATGACTATTACACATTATACAAGGATTAGGAGTTAATCCTTTTTTATAGGAATTAGTAACATAATCTATAACTTTTTTCTGAAACATCTCACTTACATCAAAAGAATAATAATCTATACCTATTTCTTTAGCATATTTTTTACATTCTTCTACAATATTTTTTTGATAAGGACTATAACAAGAACCGCTTAAAGGTGCTCTTTCATCTCCATTCCAAAGAAGCATAGTAACACCAAATACTTCATTACCTTGCTCTTTTAAAAGTTTTGCTGTAGTAGTAGAATCAACTCCCGCACTCATTCCAACCGCTATTTTTTGCATACTACTCTCCTTTAATTTTTTATAATATAAAACTATATATTATTTAATTTAATAAAAATTACAAATAAATAAAACATTTTAAATTTTATTATATAGGAGAATATTATGAGCTTATATCTTTTGAGCAAAACTTTTACTTATCCAGCCTTTAGAATTGCCTTTTACATAATACCAATTAGTATATTCCTCAAGTACTCTTAATTTTTGACCTTCAACTATTTGAGAAATTATATCAGACCTTGTACTGCTTCCGCTATATAAATTGGCATCATCAACTGTTACTACATAATCAGAATTTAAAGCATTATTTAATATTATGGAAGGTATTAAAAGTAATATAGAAAGTATTAATAAAAATTTATTTATTTTTTTTCTTTTAATAAATATCAAAATCAATAAAGTAAAAAATACTAAAAATAATATTAAAAAAGCATACATCATAATAATCATATTAGAATCATTATTATTATTACCTGTTAATGAATTAATCATAACTTTTATTTCTTTATCAAAAGGCGATATATTTAAAGCCTTTTCATAATAAAGAACAGCATATCCATTGCTTCCAATAGCAGCATATGAAGAAGCTAAATTATAATACAAATCTTTTGAAATAAAGTTTGATGATGCAATATCTTTATATAAATAATTTGCCTCTAAATATTTTCCTTCATTATAAAGTTTATTGGCATTTTCAAATAGATTATTTAATTTATCTAAATCTGCTGCATTGCATAAAAAATATGACTGAAACAATAAAAATATTATTATTAATTTCTTCATGATAATATATTAACCTGCTAATCTATTTTTTTATTTTTAATTCTTTTATATATTTCACCAACTCTATAGACCTAGTATGATAATCTTCATTGTCAGATGATTTTCCAGAATATAATTCAAATTTGCATTTATCAATTATATTCTTTATTTCTTTAGCTTTTTCAAATTCCAAATAATCATTTAACTTTTCATATAAAATATTATCATCTTGTACATTAAATTTATTTTTTAAAGTTGTTAATAATAAATTTTCAATAGACTTACAATATTCTTTTCTATTGCCGCTATTATAATACTCTAAAATATTATCAGTATTAATATTTTTATCATTATTTTTTGCAAATGATAATTTTATATTATTAATTTTTTTAGAATTATAAATTAATATACATACAATAATCAATGCAAGTATATAAAAATAGATTATATTAATGCTAATAACTTTAAAATTCTTATCTTCCTTTAGAAAACTATTTCTTATAGCTATTGTATTTATTTCTTCACCATTATTATTAACAAATGAATTATCATTAATTTTAGTTCCAGATACTGTAAGGCTAATAGGAGCAGAATGCAAATTTGTATATGTTTTATCATTAGGAGAAAAATAACAAAAATCTACATTTGAAATTACAGAGCTTCCTTCATTTTTGGCAACTAAAACATACTCCTTAACTTTTCTTCCAATCATTTTATTATCATCAAACCAATTAGTTTCATATATCTTTGGCTGATACACAGAAAAATAATTTGTAATATCATCATTAATTTTAGGCATATTTATTATAGAAGTATTTCCCTCTCCAGAAACTTCCATTGTTATTAAAAGTTCTTCTCCAACTGCAATATTTGTTTTATTAACTTTTGTGCTAAAAACAAAATTACCAACTCCTCCTGAAAAATTTTCAAAACCCTTTTTATCTGGAAGTGGAAGCACTTTTATAGAAAAAGTCTCCTCCCCATACTGCACTCTGTCATAAAACATTCCATCTTTCTCAAATACAAAAGGAGTAGTTAATATATCCTTTTCACCAACTTTTACAGGATAAAGAACCTCTCTTTTTAATGGTATAGAACTCACCCTTTTTCCATCTATTATTTCAGTAAAAGCATTATATCCTGAAGAATCAGTATATGAAATAAAATCAGTTCTGTCAGGTATTTTAGAAAATCCAAGCACTGAAACAGGTATATGAGAATATGCTTTTTGTACTATATATATTGGTTCATATAAATATACTTCTTTTTTGCTTATATTATTATCAACATATATATCATCTGCATAATTCATAAAATCATCAAATCTGTTTCCGCTTGGGGTATATGAGTCATCATTTCTAGTAGGAGCACTCACAACTTCTATTTCTACAGGATTAGATATATATGTTCTATTATTTATTTTAACAGTTATATTATCAAACACATATTTTCCTTCTGCATTAGCTACATAAGTAAAATTATATGTTTTAATAGATTTAAAAGTTCCAGAAGAATACATCATATTTATAGATTGAGAAGTACCTCTGAGTGTAAGACCTGACATATTATCTATTAAAACCCTTCCAGAACTATTATCTATAGTAACAGAAACGGTAAATACTTCCCCTACACCAACTTTAGTATCAGATATTTTAGCATTGATGCTGGTTTGAGCAAATAAAGATGAACAAGCAATAAAAAATACTGCCAATATATATTTATTTATACATATATTACCAATCTTTATCAATTCTTCCTCCGCCGTAATACTGATCTCCATTATCCTTATCTTTTCTCATTTGTCTTAAAGACTCTAATAATCTATCTATATCTGATTTACTGTCCTGATTGTCATTTTGATTATTATCTCCGCCATTATTGTTTTGATTATTCTGATTATCATTGTTTCCATCATTATTTTGATTATCCTGATTATCATTATTTCCATCATTATTATTTTGATTATTCTGATTATCTTGATTATCATTATTTTGATTGTTCTGATTATCTTCGCCGTTATTATTATTCTGATTATTATTATCATTTTGATTATTTTCATCATTATTTCCAGAACCATTATTATTATTATCACTTTTTCCGTCTTGATTCTGATCTTGATTTTGCTGACTGCTAGGACCTGTATTATTATTTTGATTCTGTTCTTCTAATTTTTTCTGTGCATATTCTAATGCTTTTTTAGCATTTTCATCATTAGGAGTATTAACTAAAGACTCAACTAATTCATCAATAGCACCTTGATAATCCTCAGCCTCAATTTTAGTTATCCCAGAATTATAATGCACCGCACTTTTCATTTCCTTACTTGTTTTTTCTGTAAAGCTTTTTTTAGCCATATCAAATAGCTGCATAGCATTTCTCATATCTCCTACAGAAGACATAGTAGTGCCCATATTATAAAATATTTCAGGGGAATTAGGAACTTTACTTAAAGCTTTCTCGTACAAACTTATAGCCCCGTCATAATCACCTTTTCTTATAAGTCTGTTTGCTCTATCAACATCTAATTTTGCTGTAAATTCATTGAATGAAAAAGCATATATATTGGAAATAAAGCTTAATAAAAATATTATAATTAATAAACTGTATTTTTTCATTTTAATAATTCCTAACTTCAGATTTTCTATTCATTATTTTTTCTTTTATTATTTTCTCTTTAATAGTCTCTCTTATTTTTATTTGAGTTAATATATTAAATATACTTGCTAAAAATATTAAACCAGCAGAAATAGCCAAAAATATTTGAAATCTTTCTTTATAGCTTCTATTATTTTTCACAGAAGAAACACTATCCATATCCTGCTTCATATCATTAAATATATTTTCAAGCGAAACATTTTCTGAAATATAGTTTTTTCCATGAGTTGAATCTGCTATTAATTTTAATGTATTATCATCTCTCTTTGAAATAACAGTTTTTTCTCTCACACCTAAATCCGTACTTATACTAGTTCCTTGAGTAGTTCCTATACCTACAGTATATACTGTAATATTCATGTCATTTAATTCTTTTAGAATCTCATCAAAATATCCTCCATGATCTTCTCCGTCTGTTATAAGAATTATAGACTTCTTGCTTACAGCATTAATATTAAAAGTATTTTTAGCAGTAACTAATGCATCAGCTATTCTAGTGCCTTGCAAAGTCACTGATTTAGTATTCAAATTATCTAGTATATAAGTAAATGTTTCCATATCCTGAGTAAATGGCGAAGCTATAAAACTAGTTCCTGCAAAACCTACTAACGCCACAGATAAATTATCGGTGTTTTTTATAAATTTTTCTATTTCTAATTTTGCTCTCTCTAATCTTGAAGGCCATATATCATCAGCATCCATTGATCTTGATAAATCTAATGCTATAGTTATCATATAATTATCTGTTTTAATCTTTTGTTCTATTATACCCCATTTAGGCTGCATCAATGCAAATACAAAACTAGCTGCTGCAAGTATCATAAAGATAATAGAAAATACCCTTAAATTTGATATTCTTTTATAATTTTTATCATTTAAAAAATTTAAATTTTTAGTAAATATTGATAATACTTTATGCACTTTTCTCCTTGAGATAATAAATAAAATTATCAAAAGAGGAATAAATATTGAAAAAATAATAAATTTAAAATCGCCAAAAATCATAATATTTCCGTTTATATAAAATACATTTTATATATTATACCTATATTTAGTATAATATCAATATATAAAATATTTTAATATAAAACCATTCTACATTAAATAAATTAAAAAAATATATATTGTTGCCATAGCAATAGATTTTCAAGCATATATGTAGTATTCTAAAAATATAAATAATATTTAAGGATATTGTAATGAAAAGAAGAATAATAAAGATAGATGAAGATAAATGTACAGGATGCGGTGTATGCATACCTGATTGCCCTGAGGGAGCATTACAAATAATAGACGGAAAGGCAAGACTAATAAGCGATTTATTTTGCGATGGGCTTGGAGCTTGTATAAAGGCATGCCCTGAAAATGCTATGGAAATAGAAGAGAGAGAAGCTGAAGAATACAATGAAAGTAAAGTAATGGTAAATATTGTAAAAGGCGGTATAAATGTTATAAAGGCGCATCTTAAACATTTAAAAGATCATGGAGAAGATAAGCTTTTTAATGAAGCTGTAAAATATTTAAAAGATAATAATATGGAGGTACCTAATATGGAAGAAAATAAAGCTTGCGGATGTCCTGGAAGTATGCAAAAGGATATGAGAAATCAAGTAAGAGCTGAAAATAATAGTAATATACAAATGACTTCAGAATTAAGAAATTGGCCTATACAATTAAAATTAGTAAATCCTAATGCTAATTATTTTGATAATACTGATTTGCTTGTAGCTGCTGATTGTGTTCCTTTTTCTTATCCTAATTTTCATTCAAGATTTTTAAAAAATAAAACACTTTTAATGTTCTGTCCTAAATTGGATACTGATATAGACAGCTATATAGATAAGCTGGTTAATATATTTACAAATAAAAATATTAATTCTATATCAATAGTAAGAATGGAAGTGCCATGCTGCGGCGGAGTTGAGATGATAGTGCAAAAGGCTCTTGAAATAGCTAATAAAAATATAATAATAAAAGAATATACTATTTCAATAGATGGAAATATAATTTAATAATTTTTATATATACTTGAATTTTTATAAATATATGATATATTAAGGTTCCATGAGACATATATTTATTTTTTTTAATTGATAATTCAAAGAATACTGTTCTCTTCAAAAAAGAGATATGGTATTCTTTTTTTTATTTTATAAAAATATAAAGGTTTAAATAATGTTTTTAGAAGACGGCATCATAATCAATAATATACAAATATCAGATGATAAATATTTACTTAGAGTAAAGTCAGAAAAAAGCTATAAACAATCAAAAGCAGGACAATTCTTTATGCTTAAAAGCAATACTTTTTTAAGACGTCCTATAAGCTTGCATTATATCGATAATGATATTTTAGAATTCTATTATCAAGTAAAAGGAGAAGGCACTAAATATTTATCAAAATTAAAAGAAAATGATGTTCTTAATATTCAAGGTCCATTAGGAAATGGATTTACTACAGATATTAAAAACAAAAAAATATTAATAGTAGCTGGAGGAATGGGAATAGCTCCTATTAAACTATTAATAGAAAAATTATATGAAAGTGATTCAAATAATTCAATTGCTCTGATAATAGGCGGTGCAAATGAAACTGCTATAAAAATAATAAGAAGATTTGATACAAGCAATATTGATTTATACATTACTACAGATGACGGTTCTGTCGGAGATAAAGGAAATACTGTTGATAAAACTAAAGAATTATTAAAAGAAAAAAGTTTTGATATTATATATACATGCGGACCTACTGTTATGATGAATGCTTTAATAAAAGTGGCTCAAGAAAATAATATACTTTGTTATGCTTCACTTGAAGAGAGAATGGCTTGCGGAGTTAATGCATGTTTGGGATGCAATGTAGAAATAAAAGATGAAAAATCTGGATATATACTTAAAAAAGTTTGTCATGACGGCCCTGTATTTGATTCTAAAATATTAAATATATAATTTATAATGGATAATATTATGAGCAGATTAAATATAAATTTTCTAGGTAAAGAATTAAAAAATAATGTTATAACATCTTCAGGCTGCTTCGGATTTGGTGAAGAATATAGTAATTATTTTGATGTAAATGAACTTGGAGCAGTTAATTTAAAAGGAATAACATTAAATAAAAAAGAAGGAAATAAAGGAACTCGTATAGCAGAAACTCCATCAGGTATGATAAATTGTATAGGGCTTGAAAATCCTGGAATAGAATATTTTAAAAATAATATAGTAAAAGATATAAAGTACTCTGCACCTATAATATTGAATATAAATGGGGCTACTATAGATGAATATATTAAAGTAGCTGAAATTGCAAATGAAATAGATAGAGTCGATTTTATAGAGCTTAATATATCATGCCCTAATGTGAAAAATGGAGGAATGGCATTTGGTGCAAGCTGTGAAAGTGCTGAATCTACTACAAAAGCTGTAAAAAAAGTTCTTACTAAAAAGCCTTTAATAGTTAAGCTTTCTCCGAATGTTACTGATATTGCAAGTATAGCAAATGCAGTAGAAAATGCAGGTGCCGACAGCGTATCTCTTGTAAATACATTTTTATCTATGAAAATAGACACAAAAACTAGAAAACCATTACTTGGAAATATATTTGGAGGTTTATCTGGGGCTTGTATAAGACCTATTGCGGTTAGAATGGTTTATCAAGTATATAAGGCTGTAAAAATTCCTATTGTAGGTATGGGAGGAATAAGCAATTATAATGATGCTTTGGAATTTATAATGGCTGGAGCTTCTTTGGTTTCTATAGGAGCTGGAATATTCTCTAATCCTATACTCCCTATTGAAGTTATTAATGGAATTGATAATTATCTTAAAGAGAATAAAATAGATAATATAAAAGAGTTAATAGGCTCAGCGCATTTATAATATTTTTATATAAGTAAAAAATTAGGATACATAATTATAAAAGGACAAATCTTATGATAAAATTAACTGATAATCCAAAGGAAAGACTAATTATAGCATTAGATTTTAATTCTATGGGGGAAGCTACAAAGCTTATAGATGAATTAGGAGATGAAGCTGTATTTTATAAAGTCGGACTTGAACTTTTTTTATACACAAAAGGCGAAATAATAGAATATTTGGCTAGTAAAAATAAAAAAGTATTTCTTGATTTAAAATTTCATGATATACCTAATACTACTGCTATGGCTTCTCTTTTTGCTGCTAAACAGAATATATTTATGTTTAATGTACATACAAGCGGCGGAAAAAAAATGATGGAAAAAACCGTTGAAGAAATAAAGAAATTAAATAAAGATAATCTTATAATAGGCGTAACAATACTAACTAGTCTTTCAGAAAATGATGTTAAAAATATGTTTAATTCCAATTTAGCATTAACAGATTTGGCAGTTAATTGGGCAAAACTTGGAAAAGAGGCAGGACTTGACGGAGTAGTATGTTCTCCTAGAGAGGCTAATATCATAAAAAAAGAATGCGGGGAAAACTTTAGAACAGTATGCCCTGGGGTAAGACCTAAATGGGCTAGTGTTGATGATCAAGAGAGAATAATGACCCCTAAAGAAGCTATTGAAAATGGATGCGATTATCTTGTTGTTGGAAGACCTATTACAAGAAGCGAAGATAGAGTAAAAGCATGTAAAATGATTGTAGAAGAAATTGCTGAAGGAATATCAAATAATAAAAAATTAAAAGCTAGATTAATAGCTGAATCATTACTTGAAACTCAGGCTGTAAAAGTTAATGTAAAAGAACCTTTCACATTTGTATCGGGTATAAAAAGTCCTATATACTGCGATAATAGATATGTAATAGGCTTTCCTAATGCTAGAAAAATTATAGTAGATGCTTTTGTGAGTATATTAAAGGATAAAGACTTTGATGTAGTAGCTGGTACCGCAACAGCTGGTATACCTTGGGCTTCTTTTATAGCTTATGAACTTAATAAGCCATTATGCTATATAAGATCCGAAAAAAAAGAACATGGAAGAGGTAAGCAGATAGAAGGTGCTGAATGCAGCGGCAAAAAATTAATATTAATAGAGGATTTAATTTCTACTGGGGGAAGTTCTATAAAAGCTTTTGAGGCTGCTGTAAATGAAGGAGCTATAGGACTTGAAATTATATCAATATTCACTTATGAATTTGAAAAAGCTTATAAAAACTTTGAAGAAGCAGGAATTAAATTTTCATCTCTTTCAAATTTCTCATCTCTTATGGAAATAGCAAAAGATAAAAAGTATATAACAGAAGAAGAATTATCAAAAGCATTAGAATGGAATAAAAACCCAGATTCTTGGGGAAAATAATAAAAATCATAAAATAAAAGCAAGGGTGAAATTCCCTTGCTTATAAAAAATAATAAAAATTACTTTATAAGTTTTCTCATATACCTAAAGAAATCATCTTTCTCTTTAGGCGAAATCATACAAGTATTTAAAAATACTTCCATAATCTCTTGATTAACACTTCCCATAGCGGCTTTTACTGCTAAAGATTGATTAAGTATATCACCGCAATATTCTCCTTTAGCCAGCATTTTCTTCATTCCCTTAATTTGACCTTCAATTCTGTTTAATCTAATAATAAGTCTTTTTCTTCTTTCAAGAGCTTCTTCTCTATCAAATTTAGAAACTTTATTACTATCACCAAAATGCTTATTCCAAGCCTTTAATCCTCCCTCTAATACATAAAGATCTGTAAAACCTTCTTCTCTCATATATTCAGCTGCTTTTATACTCAATTTTCCAACAGAACAATATAATATATAAGGAGCATTTTTGTCTAGCTTAGATATCTCTCTTTTAAACACTCTTGGCTTAAGGAAATCCATAGAAATAGAATCTTCAATCATACCTTCATAATTATGTTCCATCTCCGTTCTGACATCTAATATAACTATATTATCAGTTTTATTAATAATTTCGCCAGCCTCCGAGGGAGATAATATCTTTAAATCATTCTCTATTAACATATTTCAGTCCTTGTTAAAAGTCTATATCTTCTCCTATATTATATAATATAACATAAAAAAAATAAATTTGATAAAATATTTTTTTTAACAAAAAAATAATAATTGTGATTATTAATGATAATTTAAAGAGCTATTTTCATAAAATAGCTCTTTAATTAATGAGTATACAAAATATGAAATTATCAGAAATATCCAGTTAATATAGGTTTTCTTCCCATAACCTTATCATTGTAATATTCATATTGAGATAAACCGATAAATCCGCCAGAAACATTTATAACATTATCGAATCCCATATTTTGAAGTATTTTACATGCTGTGTAACTAGTTAATCCTGTTTTACAAGTAATATATACAGGTTTATCCTTAGGAACTTCATTATATCTGCTTCTCAAAGCTCCAAGAGGTATATTAACAGCTTTTTCTAAATGCCCAACAGCAAAATCTTCAGGAAGTCTTACATCTAAGAAATAAGCATTTTTTTCAACCAATTCTCTAACCTGACTATAATGAACCTGCTTATAATCTCCATTTCTTAAATTTGATGCTACATATCCAGCAAAATTAACAACATCTTTTGCAGTTCCAAATGGAGGAGCATAACATAATTCTAAATCTTTCAAATCATCTATAGTTCCGCCAAATTTTATCATAGTAGCTATAACATCTATTCTCTTATCAACATTTCCCTTACCTATAGCCTGAGCCCCTAATATTTTTCCTGTAGGAACTTCATATATAAGTTTGAAATGCATTAATCTAGCACTAGGCATAATTGATACGCCGTCAAAAGGAATAATTTCAACAGTATCATAATTTATATTTAAATTCATAGCCTTTATCAAGCCTTCAGAAAGTCCTGTAGAAGCACCATTATAACTGAATACCTTAATAACAGATGAACCTATAAATCCTCTATTATCAACAGTTCTTCCATTAATATGATCAGCAACTGCCCTAGCCTGTTTCTGAGCAGGTCCTGCTAATGCCAATTTGAAATAATCATTAAATAAAGGATTATAAACTTCTATAGCATCTCCTACAGCATAAATATCTTTATCATTTGTTCTATAAGTAGAATCTACTTTTATAGCCTTAGTTTTTCCAAGCTCTATTCCAGCCTTAACAGCAATATCAGTTTCAGGAGCAACTCCTATAGCAAGAACAACAGCATCAGCATCTATCTTCTTTCCAGAACCCAAAATAACAGCATTTGTATCAAAACTATCAACCTTATCATTAACTATTAAATCAATGCCATTATCTATAATCTCTCTATGAAGTATCTGAACCATATCATAATCAAAAGGCTTCATTATTTGAGGCAATGCTTCTACTATAGTTACATTATATCCAGCATGCTTCAAATTTTCAGCCATCTCAATACCTATAAATCCTCCTCCTATAACAGTAACTTTAGCATCTTTCTTCCCCTGCAAAAATGAATGTATTTTACTAATATCAACAACATTTCTTATAGTAAAAACATTAACTTTCTCAATTCCTTTTATAGGAGGAACTATAGGCTTAGCTCCCATAGAAAGTATCAATTTATCATAACTCTCCTTATACTCCTTCCCTTCTGATACTACAGTAACTTCTTTTTTCTCTCTGTCTATAGATATAACCTCGCTATTAACTCTTGCATCAACATTAAATTGCTTTAAAAATTTCTCTGGAGACATAAGAAGCAAAGTCTCTTCACTAGGTATAATTCCGCCCATATAATATGGAAGAGAGCAGTTAGAAAAAGATACATGAGGTCCTTTTTCAAACATTATTATCTTATCTTTTTCATTTAATCTTCTAAGTCTTGCTGCTGCAGAAGCTCCTCCTGCAACACCACCAACTATTAAAATTTTTTTCATGATACAAAACCCCTATTTATATATTATACATATACCTAGTATATGTATAATATATAATAAGTCAATATTTATAGTATAAAAAAATAAAAAAATATAATGTTATAATATAAAAATGCATAATTAATGTTTTATTTATTAAAAATATCAATTATAAAAAAATGTCTTTCACAATAATAAATATTACCGATAAAAATACTTATTTATTTTTGTAAAATTTGTATTAATGTTTATGATTAAGCATATATATTCCGATACTATATATAAATAAAAAGTCTTTGGAGGTTTTAAATGGGTGTTTCATTAAACTCTATTTATTCATCTGAGATGTTTCCATTGACTAGACATATGACTTCTGCTGGATTAAATGTTTATAACTCTTCTGCATATGGTTCAGCTCAATCTGCAGATAAAGTTGCAAGCATGGTTACTCCTCAAGGTTCATCTGTCGAAATAAATAACAACTTTGGAAAAACTCTTGATGTATATGCTTAATTATTGCCTGTGACCAATTATGTTAATGTAGTGCTCTGGAAATAATAAAAAATAAAAATGATAAAACATAATTGGTCATCTTTTTTTCATAAAAAATACATTATGTCAACTATTTCGTTATCATAACATATTCAATGCTATTTATTTTATGATATTTTATAATATTTTTCTTGATTTAATATGATATTGATTTACAATTATAGAGTAAATTAGTTTTATAAAATATAATATTAATATGGAAGGTATATATATGGATCTTTCTGCTTATAGTTCTTATTCTACTGGAATGCTTAAACAAGATATTTCTTTAAGCATGATAAGAAAAACTTCAGATATGCAAGCTCAGGCTGTTGATAAAATTATGACTAGCATTCAGCCTCAAGCTGTTTCTGCACCTATGAGACCTGGTGTAGGTGAAAGATTAAGTACTTATGCTTAATTAAAAAATGATTTTTTAGGCTGCTGATAGTTACTATTAGCAGCTTTTTTATGTAAAAAATAAATACAATATACCCATTATAAAATACCAAAAATATACTTTTTTCACTAATAGTCAAATTATAAATTGTTTTTTTAATTAAAATTTTTATATATCATAAATAAATAGACATAAGTATAAATGGAGTTTTTTTATGATGGACACAGAAGTAGTATTAAAAAATTTAGGACAAAATATAAGAGAATTAAGAAAAAATAAAAAAATGACCATAGATGAATTAGCTGAAAAATCTTCACTTTCTGGTAAATATTTACAAGGAGTAGAAGTTGGAAATAGAAATATATCAATTAAAAATCTAAATAAAATATGTAAAGCTTTAGAAACTTCTCCAGATATATTATTAAATATGAAACCATATAATTTAAAAACTTCAGAAGAAAAAATATTTGCTATATCAGAAAAACTTAAAAAATTTGAAGAAAATAAATTAGATTTTATAGGAAATATGATAGATCATTTAAATGATATAATAAAAGACGGTGAAAAAAATAAATAAAGTATAATATTATCTTATACTAAATTCACATCCGCAATAATTCTGCCTATAAAGCCCTGCTTCATTAGCTATTATATTAGTTTTTTTAAATCCATCCTTTTTCTTAAAATCGAAATGTAAATATTCAATATTTTCATATTCAGAAGCTAAGGAATTTCCTATCATCTCAATAACTTTACTATTTTTATGAGGGCTTACAGTCATTACAGTAGCTACATATTTAGCATCTATATCGGAAGCATATTCAAAAGCTTTTTTCATTCTATGTTTAAAACAAATACTGCATCTGGCACCTTTTTCAGGTTCATTCTCAAATCCCTCAATATCTTTATACCAATTTTCAACTGCTTCTTTTTCTTCTGATATATAATATCTTATTCCCAATTTATCAGCATAGCTTATAAACTCATCTCTTCTTCTTTCATATTCACTTATAGGATATATATTAGGATTATAGAAATAAAATACAGTATCATAATCCTCAAGTATAGTACGCGGATAAGACATGCAAACTGCACAGCAAGTATGAACTACCAATTTTTCTTTCATAAATAAAATTACCTTTTATTAGCCTTTAAAGTTATAGTTTTATCATCAAAACTTTTTATTATTATTTGATACCCCATACTTCCAGCCTTGGAATTAATATCAACAGCTAAATCTCTGCTGCTTCCAACATAAGTAACAACATATCTTGAAGATTCTCCAGATACACCTCTATTATAAACACTTTTAAGTCCGCTTATATTCTTTTTCAAAGCATCTTCAAAACCTATAGAATCATTGAAATCAAGTCCGCTTACATATATAGTATATTCGGTACCATTTTGAACTTCGCTTTGCCATTTATTAACTATCTGGCTAACAAAATCATCTGATATATAATCAGCAGATTTAACCAAAGCTATAGAATGGGCATCGCTATCGCTTCCGCCTACACCGCCAGCCTGATGAGTAGCTCTGGCTATAGTACTGTAATCTGATATATTAATAGCTGTAATTGCAACATCGCTTCTATAACTTTTCATAGCAGTACCTTTTATAGTAGTGAAAAAAGCAGCATTAGCCTTACCTATTATTGCTATTTGAGCTCCTGTAGCATTAGCTATTTTTTTTATAGAATCAGATGAACGGGAACCTTTTGTATCTTCATATGTTATATTCTCTTTTCTCATTACATTTTGTAATGATGAGCCGCTTACAAATTTAAATCCTTTCTCACTCATATTTTTCTCTAATTCTACATTAAAAGACTCACTAAGTCCTCCTGTTTCATCTGTAACAAGTACAACTATAAGAGGCATATTTTTACTATCCATAAGTATACCCATAGCTTGTAGATTATCTTGAAGCATATCAACTCCAACTGTAGCCTCTATTTTAGAATACCAAACAGAACCAGATTTAGATATATTAACAACTTTATATGATGATATATATCCTGTTGTATTATCATATATTTTAGAACTTATAAGTCTATTATTCTCTACTAAAGTACTTCCCTGAACTATAGAACCTACTGCCTGCTCAACGGCATTTCTTTTAGCACTTTCAATAGATCTTTCTATAGCATCAGCCTCCCCTCTTCCATCAGCAGAGGCATAACCTTCAGCAGTTATTCTAGTAGTTTTTCCGCCTTTGAAATCTGGATTCTTCCAATTATTAACTATTCCAATCTCTCCTGTCGCCTCTCCGACATATACTCCGCTTGATGATGTGCTTTTTGAAGTTGTAGCACATGATATAAAAAATATTGATAGAAATATAAATAAATATAGCTTATTAAATAAAAATTTCATATTATCATAAACCTCGATCTATTATTACTTACAAAAATAAATTTTTAAATAATTAATTATAATAACATTTATTTTATAATAAAGTTATATTTTTTCAAGAATAATTCAATAGAATAAATTGAAATCATCAAATTCTCTTTGCAAATCTTCAAAGAAAATTCCAACATGATAGCCATCGCAAGCACTATGATGTATTTGTAAAGCTAAAGGCATTATTATATTGTTCTTATCATCAATATAATATTTACCTATAGTGAATATTGGTGCTAAATATTCAAAACTATTTGGTAAATTCAAATTAAAGCTAGTAAAAGATGATAATGGAATAGATGAAATATTAAATATATTTTTTATATTGCAAGGTTTAGCCAAAAAGTTTTTATTTTTTCCATAAGTTTCTATATCTGAAATATAATTTTTATAAAACAAATCAAATTTTTCATTATATTCAGTATGAATAGATGAAAAAGTTTTTGTATCATTATGAAATATAGTATAACTTGGATTTATTATATCATAATAACCAAGTTCTTTATTATCATTTAATGACATTTTAAATTCTTTATATTTATTAACCACTTTTGATATTAAATAAATAACTGAAGCATAGAATTTTATATTCTTCTCTTTAATGGCATTCTTAAAATTAGTGATATTTAAAGACACGGTTATACTATATGTACATGGAATATTATTCATATACATTTCATAATGTTCTTTTCTATTATAAGTATTCAAATCTATTTTATTAAACATATGTATATCCTTACTTTTAGATATTATTACTTATACACTTAAATATATTATTAATTTATATTAAAAAATATTAGGCTCTTATATAAAATATATTTTAAATATTTTGATAAATAGAAAAAAGCGAAGGAAGTATTTCTTCAGGAGTTAACTTTTTTAAACAATCAATAGTTTTACATCCTCTTTTCATATACTCGCAATGAAAACTTTTTAATGCTGTACAGTATTTTTTTCTAGCCTCTATATTTATGGCTTTATCTCCCCTAGCTCCATAAATCAAAGGTAAAGTATCGCCGAATATACCTATAGAATATATATTGCATGCATTGGCTATATGAAGAGGAGCACTATCTCCTCCAATCAATGCATAAGAATGCTTTATTACAGATATGAGCTCTCTGATACTAAGCTTATTTGTAAAATCATCGGCTATTATACTTCCAAGACTTTTTTTCATCTTATCAGCAAAAAATATATCATCTTTAGAGCCTATGAGTATTATAGGAACTTTATATTTATCATAAAACATCTTTATTAATTTTGAAAAATTATCAGCATCATATCTTTTACTTATTCTAGTGGCGCCGCCATGAACTAATAATGCTTTTTTATAATTTTTCATTTTATTTATGCCGAATTCATTTTCTTTTTCGCTTAAAAAAATCTCTGTTTTTATACCATCAGATTCTATATTCATAGGCTTTAATATAGAAAGTATAGTATCTACTATATGTCTTTTATGTTTTTTCCAAGAAGTATTTTTATTAAGAAGAAATCCTCTGCATTCACTATTTACTCCAGCCCTTATCGGTATTTTAGCCTTATATAAAAGAGAAGCTCCATAAAATGCTGTTGTAGCAGTTATTCCTATATCATAATTCTGAGCCTTTATATATTCCGATACCTTATCATCTCTTATTATTATATTATCTATATAAGGATTTTCCTTTAATATATCTATTCCCCTAGCACCATTAACAATATCAATAATAGAGTCATTATAATGTTTTTTTACGGCTCTTATAAGAGGAGTTATAAATATAGTATCTCCTATATAATTCATTCCTATAATCAATATCTTTGTCATAAATAAAGCTCTTATTTTATATTATGATGATCTTCTCTTTTTTAAAACTCTTTCTTTCTTTGCCTCTAATAATCTCTCTTCATTGTATATTTTCATAATCTCAAAGAATAATATAAAACTCAAAGGACCTAATATGATTCCAGAAAGTCCGAAAAATAAAACTCCTCCAAGTATAGAAAAGAATATAAATAATGGATGAAGTTCTATTCTGTTTCCAAGAAGCAATGGACGTACAAAATTGTCTGGTATAGTAATAAAAAACCAAGCACATACAACAAATATAATAGCCTTAACAATTTCTCCGTTTATTACAAATAATATGCCTAAAGGAATCCATATTATAGTAGTACCTATTATAGGCATAAAAGAAGCTATTATAGTAAGGAATGCAAATGTAAATGAATTAGTAACTCCAAATACAGTATATACTATAAAAGCACAAAAACCCTGAAATATTCCTGTAAATAAATTTCCAAAAACAATTCCCTTTATACCTTCAGAAACCTGCTTAATCATTCTATCAAGATATTTTCTATCTATTGGTATTAATGTTCTAACCTGCTCTATTAAATAATCTCCGTCTATAAAGAAAAAGAATAAAGAAAACATCATAAATATGAATGAGCTTACAAATCCTCCTGTACTTTTTAATAAACCTGCTACATTCTGTGTTAAATATGAACTTATAAAAGTTAAATTAGATAGAGATGAATCCTGTATTCTCTTTAATATTGCCTCCATAGAAACATCTATAGGTAAAGATTTAAGAAAATTATTTATATTAGAATTATTCAAAACTTCATTAACATCAAGATTCATAAAATATTTTATACCAATATTTGATATATCTATAAGCTGAACTATTATAGTATATACCAATATACTTGTAGGTACCAAAAATATTATTAAAGAAATTAAGGAGAAAAGTAAAGCCATAGTATTTTTTTTTATAATAGAAAGTTTATCAGTCTTTTTATAACTTTTTCCCATAGCTTTTATAAATAAAGGATTTAATACAACATAAAAAACTACAGCAAAAAATATTACCATACCAAAAGGCTTAAGCAATTGATACATTATAAACATGGCTAAAAATATAAAAGCTATAAAGAATATATAGCCTATATTGTTTTTATTCATAAAATCTCCAAAATTAAAAAATCTAATTAATAAAATCAATTAAGATTTTAATAATAATATATATAATATATTTTTCAAGCATTTTAATTTGAATTATTATATATTCATGTTATTATAATTCCATGACATTCAATTTAAATGATAAGCAAAAAGATATAATAAAATGTTTTGAAGATAATGGCATATGTTTCGTAAATGCATCAGCAGGAACAGGTAAAACAAGTACAATCACAGAAATATATTTAAAACTATTAGAAAATAATGAAAAAGTTTCAAATATAGTAGTTATCACTTTTACAAAAGCTGCTGCTAATGAAATGCTTTTTAGAATAAGACTCAAAATAAGAAATAAAATAGATGAAATAGAAAAAACCATAAAAGAAATTAATGATGAAAAATTATTAAATAAAAAAAAATATTGGCAGAATGTTTATAGAGATGTTCTTACAAGTGCTAAAATATCAACTATAAATGCATTTGCAAATTCAATAGCAATGGAAAATGCTATGCAGCTTTCTATACCTCCTAATATATCGATATTGGAAGATAATATTGATATTCAGGAAATATTAAAAAGCGAAATTTTAAATGTTTTAAGAAAATCACAATATACTGAAATTATACGCTCTCTATATAGAATATCTACAGAAGATGCTAAAAATCAATTTGCTCAAAAAATACTGCATTTTCTATTAAAAATAAAACCAAGATTAGAAAATATACAAAAATTTGAAGAGAAAGCATTAGAAATAATAGAAATAGATAATAAAGAATATGATAATGCATACAAAAATATTAATAATTACAGTATAGAGCTTATAAATGATAAATTAAAAAGCGGTAAATATATAATAGAATGTCAAAATAGAATATCTCTTTTAATAGAAAAAATAGATTTAATAAAAAACATTAATGAAGTAAGCAAACTTAGTATAGAAAATTATGAATATATAAGAGATTCTCTAAATAATGTATCAAATGCAAAATTGGGAAATACAAAGCATGATGAATTTAGAGCAGCATTAAATGAATTGAAAAAATACTGCGATATGATGCTTAATTATGTTAACATACTATACAATAAAGAAAATTATACAGCATTGATAAAATTCATAAAAGAAGTATATGAACATATAGAAAAAGTAAAATCAGAAATAGGTATATATTCGCATGAAGATATGATGTATAAAGCTATAGAGGCATTAGAAAATGATAGTATTTCAAAAGAGATAAGAGATAATGTATCAGTATTAATATTAGATGAAGCACAGGATACAAGCATTATTCAATTTGATTTTATAAATTTAATAGCTTTTGGAAAAAGAGAAATAACTAGTGAATCTAAAACAGATAAAAAATTAATGATAGTAGGAGATAGAAAACAATCAATATATAGATTTAGAAATGCTGATTTATATGCCTTTATAAATGCTCAGGAAAATTTCAAAGATTATGTGAGATATTTGAAAGATAATTATAGAAGCAACTCAATGCTAATAGATTTCTTTAATGATTTCTTTAAAAATACAGTATTTCTAAATGATGATATAGATTATAAAAATGAAGATGATTTGGATTATAATAAAAAATCAAAAGATAAAGCAGTATCTCTATTAATATTCAATAATAATATAGAAGATGAAAACACACATCTATATGCTGATGATAAAGCAGAATTAGAAGCCTATGCAATAGCTGAATATATAAAAAATAATTATAGTAATGATTATAAAAACACTGTAATACTTCTTCAAACATTTAATAGACTAGATAAATACTTAAAAGCATTATCAGATTATAAAATACCATATTATATAGACGGCGGAAATAAATTCTACTCAAGAGAGGAAATAGTATTAATAAAAACTTTCTTAGAATATTTAATACTCAGAGACCATGCTAAACTTCCTTCTTTACTTAGAAGCGAATTATTCAATATAGATATAAGTAATTTATCCGACTTCCTATTTAGCCTTCATATAAAAGGACTGGACATAAAAGATTATTTCCCAAATATTGTATACAATGAAGATAATTATAATCAAATAGAGGAAATAGCAAAATCTAAAAATTATTATAATCAATTAGAAAAGGCTAAACAAATATTAAATAATATAGAAAAAAAAGTACATATGATGAATGCCTCAGAAATAATAGAAACCATATGTATAGATACTAATTTTTATAATTATTTAATGACTATGAATGATGCTGAAATATCATATGCCAATATAGAAAAATTAAAAAAGATAGCGAATGATTTTGAAAATCAGACAGGAAATAATATTTATGATTTTGTACTTAATTTAAAAAACACTAATGATAATGAGGCTTATTCCTCAATACCAAAATTATCAGTTGAATCTGTAAAGATAATGACTATACATAAATCTAAGGGATTGGAATTTAATAATGTATTTGTAGCTGGAATGGGAAATTACATAAAATCCAATATTTCTGATTTTGATTTTATAGAAGCTTCTTCTTTTATAAGGCTTCCTGTACAAAATAGATATTATAGTATAGATTTTTCTGCTTCAAATTCTAATGACAATAAAGAAAGAGAAATCTCAGAAAAAAAGAGATTATTATATGTAGCATTAACTAGAGCATCTGATAATTTAATACTTTCAGGAGAACATCTAAAAGGTGAAACATACAGATCATATATTAATACATATTTTGATAATACAATAAAAAATTATAAAGCAGATATTATAAGCGAAGATACACAGTCCCTTACCCCATTAAAAGATATAGAAAATCAATTCATTAATTCATATTTATACGGGCTTTCTATAAAACCAGAAGAAGAAATAAATAATACAGATGCACAAAAAATAAAGCAAAAAATTAATAATATACAAAAAGATAATAAAAAAGAAAATAAAAGTAAAATAATAGAAAATATTAATCCTTCATTGAGTAAAAATAATAATGCAAACAAAAATCATATAAATATATCAGAACTTCTTGATAGAAAAATATCAATGCTTGAAAATGATATAAATAATACAGATGATAATAGTTTTGATGAAGATATAACATTTGTATTCTATAAAGATATAGGAACAATAATACATAATATGCTTGAATATTTCGACTTTAATAAATATTTAAAATATAAAGATGAATATATTGAAAAAATAAAATCATACATATTAAAAAGCAATAATCATTATAATAATGAGCAATTATTAGAAATTTTAAATACAGCATTTAAAAAATTGTTTGAAAATGAACATATACAAAATATATTAAATGGCAATGAAGAAATAATCTCAAGAGAACATACATTCCAGCATTATGATACTAAAAAGATGATAACAGGAAAAATTGATATCGTAACAAAGAATAAAAATGATGAATATTTTATTTTGGATTATAAAGTATCAGAGAAAAATGATGATAATATAAAAAAATATAAATATCAATTAGATACATATAAATATATTTTTCAAAATGCACTTGGAATAGATAAAAATAATGTAAAAACAGATATTATATTCTTAAAATAATACTTTTTTAAAAATAATTATTAATTGAAAATATAATTAAAATATATTTATAATACCAAAATACACTATGTTTTTATATTATAATATTATATTTTTATCAATTATATACTATTATATTAATAATTTTCTTTACTTTTTCTATTATATTGTATATATTATAATGAGGTGAGGAAAATTTATAATGAAAGAAATTTTTAAATATTTTACATTGATAATTTGTTTTATATCTATTGTATCATGCAATAAACAAGTATTCATCAATAGATTTAATTTAAATAGAGCTTTCAATTTATATGAAAAAGGAAAAAATGCTGATGATGATAAAGCCTTGCTTGAAATAACATCAACTTATAATGATATAATAAATCAAAAAATATATGCACAAGATAGATTAGCAGCAGTTTATAGAGTTCTTGCTGAAAGAAGCTTGGTAAAACAGCAATATGTATATTCAGCAAAATATTTTACAGAAGCATTAAAAATACTTCCTAACAGCCCATATTTAAGATACGGACTTGGAATATCATATGCCAATCTATCAGAAAGTGCTGATACTTATGAAAAAAAGAGTAATTTTATACAAAGAGCAGAAAGCAATATAACATTTGCTATAAATAAAGATCCTAATAATGCCAACTATTATGCGGCATTAGCATCATTAAAGGGTGTGCAGCAGGATAATTATGAAGAAGCATTTGAAAATATAAAAAAAGCTGTAGAAATGAGTCCTGATAATCCTGATTATATGTTTTTATTAGCAAGAATACAATACAGCAGAAGAAATTATAATGAAGCAGTGGCAGCATATAGAAAAATACTCAATATGCCTGTTGAAAATAGCGTAAAACAAACTGTTTTAAAAAATATTGAACAAATTATAGGACAGCAAAATTGAGTAAAAATATTAGTATTAAAACTTATTTGATAGCCTTGAATCAAATTGATAAAGTGGGAGATAAGAGAATATCGGAACTTATCAATCATTATGAATCTTTAGAAAATATATTTGAAGATAAAGAAGAAAATATAAAAGAATTATTGGAAAAAAAATTCAAATCTCAAATAGGAAGCTTTAATAAAAATGAGATACTAGATAAAGCAGAGGCTATAATAGAAAAATCAAATGATTATAACATAGGAATACTTAGTTTATTTGATGATGATTATCCTTTCAATTTGAAGCAGATAGATAATCCGCCATATATACTATATTATAAAGGCGATTTAAAAAAATTAAGAAGAAATGCTATAGCTATAGTAGGTACAAGAGAGCCTACAAATGAAAGCCGTAAATATTCTTTTGAGCTTGCTAGTAAATTATCATCTATGAATATATCAGTTATATCTGGAATGGCTAAGGGAGTGGATAGAGAGGCTCATCTTGGGGCTATATCATCTAATATTAATACGGTTGCTGTTTTAGGAAATGGTATAGATAATGTTTATCCATCTGAGAATTTACAAATATATAATAAATTATCAGAAAAAGGCTTAATAGTAAGCGAATTTGAAGTGGGAAGAAAGCCAGATAGAATGAATTTCCCTAGAAGAAATAGAATAATATCAGGGCTTTCATATGCTGTTGTTATGGTGGAAGCTGCAAGCAAATCTGGAGCTTTAATTACTGTAGATTATGCTCTTAATCAGGGTAGAGATGTTTATATAGCTCCTTATGATGAGAAAAAAAGCTGTTATTTTGGAAATCATAAATTATACAAAGATGGCGCCAAAATAGTTTATAATTATATAGATATATTAGAAGATTTTGATTCTATATTTTCAAATGATGATGATTATGTAAAAATGAAATTAAAATACTTTGAAGGCGGAGATATAAAATCAAAAGCATCGAAAAATGATATAAAAAATGTAGAAAAAACAAATAATACAAACAATAAAGAAATTTCAAAAAAAGAAAAAAAGATTAATAAATCTAAGAAAAGTGATAATGAATTTATAAATAATTTAAAAGAAGATGAACAATCACTTTATAATATAATAAAACAAACTGATAAAATACATATAGATGATATAGCAGAAGAAAGTAATATGAAAGTACAGTCTGCTGCTTCTATATTAATGCAGTTAGAGATAAAAGGTATTATAAAACAATTATCGGGAAAATATTATACTATAGAAAAATAATTATTATATATAACTTTTAGAATATTAAAGGAGATTTAACTATGCCTAACACAGCAGAAGAAAAAGTAAAAAAAACAGCAAGTAAGAAAACTAAAAAGGAATCAAAAAAGAAAAAACTTGTTATAGTAGAGTCTCCGGCAAAGGCAAAAACAATTAATAGATATTTAGGATCTGATTATTTAGTATTATCTTCTATGGGACATTTAATAGATTTGCCTAGAAGCAGACTAGCTATAGATGTTGATCATGGATTTGAACCTGAATATATTACTATCAGAGGAAGAGCTAAAATATTAAATGATTTAAAAAAAGAGGCAAAAAAAGCGGAAGAAGTTTTACTTGCTGCCGACGATGATAGAGAGGGAGAAAGTATTGCTTGGCATATAGGAAATAAAATCAGAGGAGTAAACTCAGCTGTTCCTATAAAAAGAATAGTTTTTCATGAAATAACAAAAGATGCATTAAAAGAGGCAATAGATCAGCCAAGAGACATAGATATTTCAAAAGTTAATGCCCAAAAAGCAAGAAGAGTATTGGACAGACTTATCGGTTATAATTTAAGCCCTTTACTTTGGGATAAAATTAAAAGAGGACTTTCTGCTGGAAGAGTACAGAATGTAGCATTACTTATAATATGTAATAGAGAAGATGAAATTGAAACATTTGTACCTGTAGAATATTGGACTTTCGGAGTATTTTTAAAGCATAAAAATAAAGAGTTTTTAGCAGAACTTCAAAAATATAAAGGCGAAAAGCCTGATTTAAAAACTAAACAAGATGTTGATGATATAATGGAGCATCTTAAAGATAAAACTTATACTGTTGCCAATATAGAGGTAAAAGACAGGTTAAGAAACCCTACAGCTCCTTATACTACAAGTAAGCTTCAGCAGGCTGCAAGCAGTGCATTAGGATACAGTGCTTCAAAAACTATGCAGGTTGCTCAGTCTCTTTATGAAGGAGTAGACATTGCAGGAGAGGCAACTGGTTTAATAACTTATATGCGTACTGATAGTGTAAGAATATCTCCTGTTGCTCAAGAGCAGGCAAGAGAGTTTATAGGAAAAGAATATGGAAGCAATTATTTGCCTTCTGAACCTCCTACATATTCAGTAAAAAAGAATGCTCAGGATGCTCACGAAGCTATAAGACCTACTAATGTATTTTTAACTCCTGACAGCATTAAAGAATATTTAAAAACAGATCAATATAAACTGTATAAACTTATATGGGAGAGATTTGTATCATCTCAAATGCTTCCTGCAAAAATGAAAAATACAAGAGCTATAATAGTGGCTGGAGACTGCGAATTTACTCTATCTTCTTCAAAAATAGAATTTGACGGATTTATGAAAGTTCTTACAATAGACAAAGAAGACAAAGAAAAAGCTTCTAAAATGCCTAATTTATCAAAAGATGATGTTTGTGAATTTGTAGAAAATAATCCTCAGCAGCATTTTACAACACCTCCTCCAAGATATACAGATGCTTCACTAGTAAAAATACTTGAAGAATCTGGTATAGGAAGACCTTCTACATATGCACCAACTATTAAAACAATAATATCAAGACATTATGTACAAAGAAAAGGAAAGCAATTAGTACCTACAGAATTAGGAAAACTTGTTAATGAGCTTATAAGTGAAAATTTCCCTGAACTTGTAAATATTAACTTTACTGCTGATATGGAAAGTAAACTTGATAAAATAGAAGACGATAATATAGAATGGAATAATATATTAAAAGAATTCTATCCTCATTTTTTGGATACATTGAAAACAGCTACTGAAAATATTAATAATATGAAAGACT
>CALXXQ010000194.1 GCA_944392715.1 uncultured Brachyspira sp. | reverse complement strand
ACTTCCAGAATCATATACATATTCTATATCACCGTTATCTTTGAAAGTGTATTTAGCCATACCGCTTATAATTATTTTATTCTTTACCTTTTCTAAAAATGCTGCATCTTCCTGTGATAATATTTTTTCTGCTGGTATAGTTTCATTTGACTGTACTGTTTCATTTGTATTAACAGTATTTGTATTAGTTTGATTATCAGTTTTATTACCGCATTGAATTATAATTAAAGACATTATTGTAATGAGTAAAAATATTTTCTTCATATACTTTCCTTAAATTATTTTATTAAAAAAGTATACTATATAGATGTATTTATTTCAATATAAGTATTATTGATTCTGTACATATAAAATAAAAAAGGCTCTACCAATATAGTAATTGATAAAGCCTCACAATTTCAAACTAAATATAATTAATTAGACTGCTTTTTAAAAACTCCGCTGAATCCATAGCTTCCATTGTTTTCAACCAAAACTAAAGCATCAGAACTTATAGGAGTTATATCTATCATATATGTACCATCAGAACCGTAAACCTCTCCATACTGCATAGAACTTCCAGATATTTCACAATAAGGCTCAACATACTGATTTTCTGATAATATCATCTTACTAACATCTGTACTTTGAATATTAGTTACTGTTTGTCCGTTTTCATCTGTAGTTATGTTAATAGCATAAAAATAAAATGTTCCATCATCATTTTTCTTTAACTCGATAGAAGCATTATAACCATTTGTATATACATTATCAAAATTATACTCGCTAATATCACCTACTTCTTCAAGTTTATAATCTGATTCTGATATTAATAAACCTCTTGCTATTCTATTGTACTCATCAAAAGTTACATCTGCTTTATTCTCATAAGGAAAATTATCAAAGTTAGGATTTTCTTTTACTTCTCTGTAATAGTAAGTAGAATAATAATTTTCTTTTTCCCATTTAACCATTATAGTTTCAATAGGATCGCCTTCATAACCTTGATAATTATCTTCATAAAGAACTCCATTTATTACTGAAAAGCCTTTATAATTTGTAGCAATATTACTTGGTCCTTCTTTATATTTATCTTGTATATTATAAGTTTCATAATAATAAGCATTACTTCCGTCTTTTGAAGATTCAAATGTTAAAATAGAATCCATATATTCTAAATCTCCATTCTCTTTAAAAGTATATTGATAATCTCCGTCTATTACTATTTTATTTTTTACTTTCTCTAAAAATGCTGCATCTGACTGTGATAATATTTTTGATGCTGGCACACTATTATCTGACTGTGCTGTTTCATTTGTATTAGAAGAAGTAGTTTGAGTATCCGTTTTATTACCGCATTGAATTATAATTAAAGACATAATGGTGATTAATACAAATATTTTTTTCATAAATATATCCTTTTAATTTAATAAAATATATGAACAAGTATAAGCCAATTATAATAATCTTGCAACTAAAAGTGTAATATCATCAAACTGAGGAGTTTTTCCTCTAAATGAAATTGTTTCATTTACTATATCATCTAAAAGTTCTTTAGAATTATCATAATCATTTTTAAGAATTTCTTTTAATCTTTCTTCCCCATACTCTTCTTCTGATTGATTGAATGTTTCAGTTATTCCGTCTGTAAATAATATAATAGTATCATAACTAGAATAAGGGAGTAATTTATTTTGATATTTTGCATTCTCAACAAAACCTAAAGGCTTACCATGAGTATGCAATTCATGTATAGAATCTAAAGTACTGATTGAATATTTTTTTATTAAAAATTGCGGTAAATGTCCAGCATTAGAATATGTAATAGTTTGATTTTCTGTATCAATAACAATAAGAAAGCATGTAACAAACATACCATTATTTGAATCTTTATATATATGTCTATTAACTGCCTCTAATATTTTAGCAGGATCATCCATTTCAGAAAAATACACTCTAAGTATAGAACGAGTCATAGTCATAAAGAATCCCGCTCCCAAACCTTTTCCTGATACATCAGCAATAACAAGTGCATATTTAGTATTAGAAATTTTTATATAATCATAAAAATCTCCGCCTACATTCTTACTAGGTATGCTTACAGCTGCTATATCAAATAAACCATTACTTGGGAATTCTTTAGGGAGTACACTTTTTTGAAGCTGCTCTGTAAAATTGATCTCTTCTGTTAAAGATTCTTTTATTTTTGACTCTTCAGATAAAAGCACATGCATATAATTCTCGCCTATCTGCTGAGCAAGCATTTCTAAAAGAGATAAATTACTTAAATTGAATGCTTTATCTATATTTCTCTCAGTTGCAGAAAGGAATCCTATAATCTCATCTTTTCCAATTATAGGTGCAACCATAAAGCTATTTCTTGTATATCTGAGACTTTTATTAGGTTTAAATCTAACATCTTTATCTACATTAATGGAATAAACAGGCTTACCAGTTCTTAATACCTCAGAAAGTACATTATCATCAACCGTTACAACACCGTATTTAAGTACATCTTCATCAATACCAATACCTGCTTTGAATTTGAAAACACCATTTTCTTTTAATATTACAGACACCCTATGTGCTTCAAATGCCTCGCAAACTATGCTAATATTATCATTAAGTATCTCTTCAATAGTATCGCATTTATTAATAGATATTGACATTTGATATAATGCACCAACTTCATAAGCCCTAGACTGAGCTCTGTCATATACCATTTTATTAACTAAAGCTAAAGATACTATATTAGCAAATAAAGACATTACAACAGTATCTTTTTCTATAAATTTACCATTTTTCTTATTGATTAAAAATAAAGACCCTATATTTTTCTTTCTAACCTTTAAAGGAACAAATAAAATATTTTTAAGTTCATCACCCAAAACTTCCCTCATAGGTATAAATGCCGAATCTTCCTGAGGGTCATTAGAATACAGGGAACATGATGTTGTATAAGCTCTTACAGCAAGCGGTTTTTCACTATCTATAATATTTCCAAAAAATTTGCTTCCAAGAGGACCTATGGACATCTCATAATGTAAATTATACAATTCCTGATCTACCAAGTATAAAAGTATGGAATCTGTATACATTATGGTTTTTATTTCAGATATGATATTAATTAGAGTCTCGTCATGATCGTTACTAGTATTCATTCTTTTAATGATGCTTGAAAACACTTCTAGTTGTTTTTCAGGATCATCAACTATATCATATATATCCACAAATTACCTCTATTATAATTAGCATACGCCATTTTATTATATCATAGAGTATTTTATAGTCAACATATATTTAATATTTTTATGCACAGGAGCCAGACATATTGCATTAAGTATTCCTTAATTTCTTGAAGTATAACACAGGTGTATAATAATTTAAAGCAGAATGTATACGTTTATGATTCCAAAAATTATTATATTTTCTCAA
>CALXXQ010000193.1 GCA_944392715.1 uncultured Brachyspira sp. | reverse complement strand
GTGCTGAATATATTTTGGATAAAGGAAACAGCAATGTAGTATTATGCGAAAGAGGTATAAGAACTTTTGAAACTTATACTAGAAATACTTTCGATGTTTCTGCTATACCTATGATAAAAAGAATGAGCCATTTACCAGTAATAGGAGACCCTTCACATGCCAGCGGTAAAGCTTGGATGGCTCTTCCTCTCACTTTGGCTGCTCTTGCTGCTGGTGCTGATGGTATGATTATAGAAGTGCATAATGATCCTGAACATGCTTTATGCGATGGTGCGCAGTCTATAAAACCTGATACTTTTGAAGAGATTATGGCTTCTGTTAATATGATGGCTGAAACTGTAAGCAAAATAAAAGAACGTCATGGCGGCAGAATTTATACTAAATAATTTTTGTAAGTATTGAATATAAAAATTATTATAAAAGTTGTTAAATAAGTTTTTATTAAAATAAAAAGCCTGCTCATAATTATTTATGAACAGGCTTTATTTTTTATAGCATATTAAATATTAGCTATATCTATTACACTGAAATTCATAGATTCTATAACTTTAAGTAAAGCATAAGCTGTATCTAATGATGTAATACAAGATATATTATTTTCAGCTGAAGCCCTTCTTAATTCTAAACTATCTGAATGTGTCTGACTATTGCTTTCTATTGTATTTATCACATAATCAACCATTCCAAGCCTTATGGTATCTATTATATTATCAATGCTGTCTTCATAAATTTTTGATACCTCTTTAACATAAAGCCCTTTTTCTTTCAGGAAATTAGCAGTTCCTTTAGTAGCATATATTCCATAACCTATATTAGAAAATCTTTTTGCTAAATCTAAAATATCAGGCTTACGATTATCATCTATTGTAAGAAGTACATTTCCTTGTAAAGGTATTCTCAATCCGCTTGCTATTAATGCTTTATATAATGCTTTTTCAAAATTAATATCAAAACCTAATGCCTCGCCTGTGCTTTTCATTTCAGGACCCAATATTGTATCTACTCTTCTTAATTTAGCAAAAGAAAATACAGGAGCTTTTACAAATACTTTATCAGATTCTTCTTTATATAAATTATAGTATCCTTGTTCTTTTAATGATTTTCCGAGTATGCACATAGTGGCAACATTAGCCATTGGAATATTAGTTATCTTACTTAAAAAAGGTACTGTTCTGCTGCTTCTAGGATTAACCTCAAGTACATAAACATTATTTTCTTTATCAACTATAAACTGTATATTATAAAGCCCTATAAAATTAAATCCCTCTCCTATTCTTTTAGTATAATCAATAATAGTTTCTTTTACTCTATTTGATATTGTCTGAGCAGGATAAACGCTTATAGAATCTCCAGAATGAATGCCTGCTCTTTCTATATGCTCCATAATGCCTGGAATAAAAATATTATTTTCACTGTCAGCAATAGCATCAATTTCTATTTCCTTACCTATAACATATTTATCAATCAATATAGGAGCTTTATTGCTTACTTCTTTTACAGCAGTTTCCATATAAACTTTTAAAGAAGAATCATTATCCACTATCTCCATAGCACGTCCTCCAAGCACATAACTAGGACGAACTAAAACTGGATATCCTATATCATTTGCTATTACTAAAGCCTCATCAACAGTTATAGCGGTTTCACCTTTAGGCTGAGGTATATTTAGTTCTTTAAGCATTTTCTCAAATTCATGTCTGTCTTCTGCTTTATTAATATTTTCTAAAGAAGTGCCAAGTATATTTACTCCATGCATAACTAATTTTTCAGCTAAATTTATTGCAGTCTGCCCTCCAAATTGCACTATAACTCCTTTCGGTTTTTCAAGTTCTATTATATGCATAACATCTTCTATAGTTAATGGCTCAAAATAAAGTTTATCTGATATAGAAAAATCTGTTGATACGGTTTCAGGATTATTATTTATTACTATAGCCTCATATCCAGCTTCTCTTATAGTCATAACAGAATGAACTGTAGAATAATCAAATTCTATACCCTGACCTATTCTTATAGGTCCAGAACCTAAAACTATTATACTTTCTTTTCCGCTTTTAAAAGATTCATTTTCTTTTTCATAAGTGGAATAAAAATAAGGAGTCTCACTCTCAAACTCTCCCGCACAAGTATCTACCATTTTATATACTGGAATTATATTATTTTCATGTCTTAGTTTATATAAATCAATCTCTTCTATTTCCCAAACTTTAGATATATAACTGTCAGAAAATCCTCTCTCCTTGCATTCTCTTAAAATATCTATATTCATTTTATTTTTATATAATTTTTCTTCTAATGAAATTATATTTTTTATTTTATCTAAAAAGAATTTATCTATATGAGTAATTTCTATAATATCATTAATATCTTCTCTTCTTCTTAAGAGTTCTGATATAATAAATATTCTTAAATCATCTCTTAATTCTATACGCTCCCATAATTTTTTAGTTGTATACTCTGAAACATCATTATGAATTATATGATCGCATTTTATTTCAAGAGAACGAACAGCTTTTAAAAATGATTCTTCAAAATTTCTTCCTATACTCATAACTTCGCCTGTAGCTTTCATCTGAGTACCTAATTGTCTGTCAGCATTTGGAAATTTATCAAATGGAAGTCTTGGGAATTTTGTAACTATATAATCAATAGAAGGTTCGAAACATGCAAAGCTCTTTTTAGTGATAGGATTAAGTATTTCATCTAATGTCATGCCAACTGCTATTTTAGCACTGATTTTTGCAATAGGATAACCTGTAGCCTTACTGGCCAAAGCACTTGAACGAGATACTCTAGGATTAACTTCTATTATATAATACTTAAAACTATCAGGGTCTAATGCTAATTGTACATTGCATCCTCCGCATATTTTCAAAGCTCTTATTATTTTAAGGCTAACATTTCTAAGCATTTGATTTTCTATATCACTTAAAGTCTGACAAGGAGCAACTACTATACTGTCTCCTGTATGTATTCCTACAGGATCAATATTTTCCATATTACATACTACAATGGCATTATCATTATTATCACGCATTACCTCATATTCTATTTCTTTATAACCAGCAATACTTTTTTCAACCAAGCATTCATGAACAGGACTTATTTTCAAACCAGTTTCGCATATTTCAATTAATTCTTTTTCATTGCGTGCAAATCCTCCTCCTGTACCTCCAAGAGTATAAGCAGGACGAACAACCAAATGATAGCCGATTTTATTTGCAAACTCAATTGCCTCTTCAACGCTATGTACTATAATACTTTCAGGAACTGGTTCATTAATCTCATTCATAAGATTTTTAAAAAGCTCTCTGTCTTCAGCAGTATTTATAGCATTCAAATCAGTACCTAATATTTCAACATTATATTCATCTAGTATACCGCTTTCAGCAAGCTCAACTACTAGATTAAGTCCAGTCTGACCTCCGAGAGAACCTAATATAGCATCTGGTCTTTCTTTATATATTATTCTTTTTGCAAAATCTAAATTAATAGGCTCTATATATACTTTATCAGCAACAGCGGCATCGGTCATTATTGTTGCAGGATTAGAATTTATAAGTATAACTTCATACCCTTCTTCTTTTAAAGACTGACAAGCCTGAGTACCAGCATAATCAAACTCCGCAGCCTGTCCTATAATTATAGGTCCTGAACCTATTACTAATATTTTTTTTATGTCCTCTCTTTTAGGCATTTTTTACCCCTTCATTCATCATATTAATAAACTTATCAAATAAATATTTACTATCCTCTGGTCCCGGATTAGATTCTGGGTGATACTGAACAGAAAATACAGGATATTTTTTATGCTTAACTCCCTCGCAGCTTCCATCATTTAAAGATATATGAGTCAAAATCAAATCTGTATTTACTAAACTTTCTATTTTTACAGCATAACTATGATTTTGACTTGTAATAGTTACTTTATTAGTTTCTAAATCTTTAACAGGGTGATTTCCGCCTCTATGTCCAAATTTTAATTTTATAGTATCAGCTCCGCATGCTAAACTTATAAGCTGATGTCCTAAACATATGCCGAAGATAGGTACTTTTCCTATAAGTTCTTTTATTGTATTGATAGAATCTTTAACATCTTTAGGATCTCCAGGTCCGTTTGAAAGCATTATACCATCAGGATTTAAACTCATTATAGTTTTGAAATCTGTATCATAAGGCACTACTATTAAATCACAGTTTCTTTTAGTTAATTCTCTTATTATGCCTAACTTTGCACCAAAATCTATAAGCACAACTTTTTTTCCTCTATTGGGTATAGGAAAAGCATTTTTTGTAGATACCATTTTTACATGATCATTCATATATGGTGTTTCTTTAAGCATTTTTACTATATCATCTTTATTTTCTATTGTATCGCTCATTACAGCTTTTAAAGTTCCTACTTCTCTAATCTTCTTTGTTATTGCTCTAGTATCAATATTCTCTATAGCTGGAATATTTTTTATTTTTAAGAATTCATCTATTGTCTCTGCATTCCTAAAATTATTAGGACTTTTACATGACTCTTTTACTATAAATCCAAATATTGCAGGATTCAAACTTTCAAAATCATCCCTATTTATCCCATAATTACCTATAAGCGGATAAGTCATAACAGTTATTTGTCCGCAATAAGATAAATCGGATAATATTTCCTGATAACCTGTCATAGATGTATTGAATACTAATTCACCTACTTTGAAATTATCAGCACCAAAACCTATGCCTTCATAATGACTGCCGTCTTCAAGTATCAAGTATCTTTTCAAATTATACCTTCCTATTAGTCTAAATTTTTTTTAGATTTTTATTTAAAATAAAAAAAAGATTGGAAATTAACAGAAAGTCAATCTCCAATCTTTTTAAGATTATCAAAAACTGCATTTTTAGCAGAGTTTTCTTTAGTTTAAACTTCTTCCAAATCATAATATTATTTTCTTCATTTTTTATTTTTTTAATAATAACATACAATGATTTATTTTACAATTATTTTTTATTAACAATATAAATTATTTATAAATTTGAACAGATACTCTCTTAGTCTCTTCATCAAGCCATTTTATAAATGATTCTCTCATACGAGCTTCACCTAAATAATTTTTAACTCTAGTTCTTATACTCTCCATATCCTTTTCAATTCCAACTATCTTTACTATATAAAAACCTTTTCCAACCAATTCCCTTACACTGCTTATAGTACCAACTTTATATCCTCTTTTAGCAAGATTAAGACCTGCATTTATCTGAGCAGGCAAAGATCTTTTTCCAGCATCATAAAGTAAATTATATCCTAAATCTCCGCCGCTTTCTTTTGTAGCATTATCATCGCTATATTTTCTAGCTAACTCAGCAAAATCCTGGCCTCTAGCTGCCATACCTCTAACTTGAGCTGCTAATTCCTGCTTTTCTCCTTTCTCTGTAAATGTAGCTGCTTTAAAAAATATCCAAGATAATTTTACTAAAGTATCAACTTCAAAAGCTGATTTATCTTTAGTATTATTATAAAACTCATCTGCCTCAGCATCTGATATTTCCGTATTATTAACTACAAGACCATTCAAATTTTCCATAGCTATTTGTTTTTTTATAGAATTTCTATATTCTTCATAAGATATGCCTTCAGCCATTAATTGTTTTGAAAATTGATCTAAAGTCATATTATACTGCTTTGCTATATTTTCTAATCTTCTGCTTACATCATTTTCTTCTATTACATAATTATATTCTTTAAGCTTTAAATACATCACTCTCTCTTCAACTAAATCCTTATAAACCATATCATCATTAATTTTCTGCCCTACAGATCTAGCCTGCAATGTTAAAAATGTTTTTCTGCTTAAAAAATCTTCATAGGTTATAGGCATAGAACCCACTATACCCACTATGCTATTTACAACATCATTAAATAAAAGATTACTTTGCACAAAAATAAAACATAATATAAAAACTATTATTTTTTTCATTTTTATCTTAATCCTTAATAATTATTTGTATTCATATAAAACCATAATAAAAGAATATCATTAAAATAACTTATATGCAAGTATACTTATCATTACCAAAATATGAAGATAATATATTCTTAAATGATCTTATATGGTATTTTATATCGTAAATATCCCTTATACTTTTTATCTTTTGAAAAACATATTTAGGGCTAAATGATAAATTATAAAAATATTCAATATATTTAAACATTTGCTCATCATCTATATCTAATTTCATAACAGTTTTTCTCATATCATAATCAAACCAATTTTGTGTATTAATTAAATTATTTTCATTACAATAGTCAAATAATCTAGTTCCTGGATATGGTACAAAAATAGATACATTCATAGAATTAATATATCCGTTAAGCATTAAATCTTTTACAATATTAAATGTATTTATTATATCCTCATCAGTTTCCCAAGGATAACCTATTTTCACCATCATATCCGTAAAAAGTCCTGCTTTTTTAGCTAATTTTATAGATTCTATAATACCTTCTACAGTATTATCATTGATACCAAGTTTTTCTAAACTTTTAGTATTTCCAGAATGAAAATTAAAAAGAACAGTTTTAAATCCAGATTTTCTCATCATAACATAATCTTGATATTCCAATGAACCAAGATAAATATAACAATCTACATAAAGTTTTTTATGAAGCTTTCTTTCCCTCATAGTTTCGCAAAATAATGAAAGCCATTCTCCTGTTGGAAAATAAGCACTTGTATCCAATACTTCTTTTATTCCATATCTTTTATTTAAATATTCTATTTCATCTATAACATTAATAGGATTTCTAACCCTTATATTATTAAAAAGAACATTTGAAGAATTGCTGTTATAATTATTATATAAAGATCCTCTAGCAGACATTATAAATGTACCTGGTGTTTTTTTATAATGATCATTTTTTTTAGAATATAATTTCCAATTTGTAAGATTTCTGTCTATAAATGGAAGCCTGTCCAAAGATTCTTCAAGCTCAAATTTTCCAGTACTTTTTATATTATCATTAGAAGTTCTATAATATATGCCTTTAGCTAACTTTTCACCATTATTAATATGATTAACTAAATTCAAAAGCAAAAAATCATAATCACCGCCTGTTAATATAAAATCTGTTTTAGATTTTTTCATACTCTCTTCAGGCAAAGCAGTAACATGATCTCCTGCTAAAACTATATATACATTTTTATATCTCTCTTTTAAAACTTCTATAGTATCCCAAATATAATTTATAATAGGAGTTTTTACCTCAAAAAATATCAAATCAGGCATTATCTCATCAAGATTATCAAACCATTCTATAGTTGTTATATTTCTCGCTATTGTATCTAAAAATACAATATTAATTCCAATATTTTTTAATAATGTAGCAGCATAAGAAGGTATTATAGGATATGAATATGACGGATTTCTTAACCATTGAAATTGTCTATTTAAAGATAATAGAGGATAACCATTATTATATTCAAATGGGGGATATGTTATACAAACTCTTTTTATTTCTTTTTTTTTCATAATATATATAAATTATTTAATCTTCTTGGCAGCTTTCTTTTTTGAAGTGCCAGATTTCTTTTTAATAATTTTATTTTCATATACATATTTTTCTAATTCATACTGATCATCAAATATCACATCATACCATTCTTCATATCTTTCGCATTTAGGAGGACTATGCTTAGAACAAATCTCATTTCTATTCTCATAATTTTTACAAAGATAAGTTTTTTTATCTAAATATCTGCATTCGCTTCTTATCATATGATACCAAGTATTTTCATATATAAAAATAAATGAATGTCTGAAATGCAAGTACCATTTTAAAGTATTAAGCTCGCTTTCATTTTTCGGCTTTGATATTTCCATAACCAAATCATGACAGCATAATGAATTGCAGTCAGCACATAATTTTTCACTGACTTTCTCTTTTCTATTTTTTAATAGACTATCTGAAGGTATAACTTTCAAAATAAAACCGCCTTTTCAAAATATAAATTAATTTCAATATTATAATAATAATTAATTTAAATTCAATATTTTAATTATTAAAATAATTTTCCATAAATGACATAAGCTTTTTCTGAATATCTACATAATTTTTTATTTCATCATCTGATAAGCATTTTAACATACCTATATCCAATTTTTCCAATTCTTTTAATATAGGCTCAGCAAATGAAGTACCCTTCTTTGTTAAAGTTATTATTCTATTTCTTTTATCTTTAGGATTAATTTTCTTTTTAATATATCCTTTCTTTTCAAAATTATCCAATATAGAACAAACCGTTTGTTTAGGAACCGATAACTTTTCTGTGATAGTATTTTGAACGCATTCTTCTGTATTATAGATTATAAATAAACTAAATAGAGCCAAATCTGTAATGCCGTACTGCTTAGCCCATAAATAATAAAATCTATTAGAAGTATACCAAAAATCATATATTGTTTCCATATGTTTTTTCATATCTTCATTTTTCATAGCATTTCCAATTTTATAATTTTTAATTATATTAAACAATAAATTTAAAATAAAACAAGATTACTTTTTACAAAAAAAAGAGCTTGAAATTTTGATTTCAAACTCTTTTATCTTTATCATATTACTTTTATTTCTATTGTTTTCTCTTCAACTCTTTTATTTTTCACTGTAATTTTTATGCTTCCTTTTTTATTATTCGATTTTACCCAAAAAGAATAATAACCGCCTTCAAGTACAGGATTATCATTTCCTATCAATTCTCCATTTCCTTTTACTTCTATAGTAATAGCTTCATTAATATAAGGAAGTCTGTTTCCTATAGCATCAATAGCTTTAACAGTTATTCTAGTAGCGTCCCAAGCAGAACCATCGTTTACAGCATTAATTTCATAATCATCAGGAGTAACTTCTAAAGCTTTGAAAGTAGGATTGTTCAAATAATTTTTTTCTATAACAGCTTTGCCGTCTATATAACCTACTATTTTCATATCAGCCCAGCCCATATCGCTTACGCCTGGTATATTAACTTCCATCTTTAATATTACAGGAGCATTTATCAAACCCTGATATCTTCCTACAGCAGGATAATCCTTTGCAAGTAAAGAATCTCTATAATAAATTTCTACATAATCGCAATTTGTAGCAACCATTAAAGGAGACACCCCTCCTATAGCTCTCTCGCCTCTAGCATATATAGTTATAGGCTCTAATATAATCTCATTTTCTCTGCTAATTTGAGAAGAGTATACACTTGCTGCTAATTTCGGATTTCTAAAAATATCACAAACTCCATGATAGCATATTCTATCCCCAGAACCAAAATTATAATGAGTATGATAATCAAAAGCACACCAGCCTGTAGAACCTGCTATATTTTTATCTATAGCAACAGCATTAAGTACTTCAAAATGTCTTTTGGCATGCTCTATTAATCTCTCTTCGCAGTCTTGCATTTTTGTAGGGAACATATGTCCATTATATTCTGTTATCATATAAGGAACATTTTTATCTAATTTAGTTACAAATTTCTGAGCTCTTATAGGATCAGCATTTCCATCATAATTAAAATCATTCATAGTATATACATCTTCCAAAAGCTCGCTGCCCATTATATATCTTACACCGCCTGTCTGTCTTGTTTTATCCAATTTATGTGCAGTTTCATTAGTTGCCTTATAAAAGCTATGATTATCCTGACTTTCATTTATTCTCACGCCCCATATTATTATAGAAGCATGATGAAAATCTCTTTCTATCATATCGCGTACATTTTCTATAGAAACTTTCTGCCAATCTTTATCCCCTATATGCTGCCAGCCTGGTATCTCTTCAAAAACCATTAATCCTATCTCATCGCATCTGTCTAAAAAATGTCTTGAAGCTGGATAATGAGAAGAACGTACTATATTAAGTCCTAAATCAAATTTCAATATATCAGCATCTTTTTTCTGCATTCTCTCAGGCATAGCATAACCCGCATAAGGAAAACTCTGATGTCTATTAAGTCCCATTAATTTTATTTTTTTGCCATTTAATAAAAAGCCTTCCTCTGTAAATTTAACATCTCTAAATCCTATTTTCACAGATAAAGAATCTTCATTAGAAAGTAATGCCTCTAATCTATAAAGTCTAGGATTATCTATACTCCAAAGCTCTATTCTGTCAGAGTCTATATGTTCATTTATATCTATATCAGTAAATAATTCATTCTTTTTCAAAGTTATTTCTTTTTTTATCTCGCATATATGGTATTCTCTATTATATAGATTAATTGAAATTGTTTCTTTTAAATTTTCTTTTTTGCTGTTTCTTATTCTTATTTTTCCTGTTATATTTTGATTAGCAAGTCCTGTAATCATAATATTTTCTATTGAAATCTCATCAACTATTATTATTTGAACTTCTCTATATATTCCGCCATAACATAAATAATCTATTTCATTTCCAAAAGGAGGTATATCTTTTCTCTCTGTGCTATCTAATTTTACTGCTATAAGATTATCTCCGTCTTTTAATTCATCTGTTATATCATATATAAAAGGTAAATATCCGCCTTTATGTTCTCCAAAACTTTTTCCATTTACAAATACTTCAGCTGCCGCCATAGCGCCTTCGAAATTGATTAAAACTCTTTTATTTTCTAATTTGTTTTTATTATATTTAAATATATTTTGATATCCTGAAACAAGCCAAGTTTCTGATTCATCAAAATAATGCATAGGTATCTCAGCAACTGTATGAGGTAATATTATATTTTCACCTTTTAAGCTTTCAAATTTTATATTATCATTCCACTCTTTGAAAAAAACCCAATTAGTATTAAAATTGATTATTTCTCTCATTTTTTGTATACTCCAATGATTTATTATGCAAATATTTTATACTTAAAATAATAAAAATCAATTAAAGTTTTATAATAATTTCTAATTGAATATTACTATATGAAGTGTTAAATAGCTTGCAAATAAACACCATAATAAATATGGTATAAGCAAAATAGAAGAAATTTTTGATATGTATTTGAATTTAAATATAGTTATTATAATCATTATATCTAAAATAATTATCTCTATAAGTCCGAATAAAGGCTTTTTTAATCCGAAGAAAATATAAGTCCAAAGAGAATTTAATATTAATTGTATGATAAAAATTATAACGGCTTTTTTATCCAAAGGTTTTGTATTTATTATAATTGAAATTGATACGGCAAGCAATATATATAATATAGTCCAAGCTATTGGAAATAATAAATTCGGAGGATTTAATGGAGATCTATTTAAAGAATTATACCATACAAAATTATCAGCTTTTACACTTATACCGCCTAAAAAACCAATTAATAAACATACTATTATTGAAATTATTAATGTTATGATAAATTTTTTGTTCATTTTTAATACCTCAAAACTTTATGATTATTAATTATATATTAATTGCAAAAATAATAATCATTATATAGTTTGAAGTTTATCAAAAAAAAGAACTTTTTAAGCGTAAGTATCTACATTATTGCCTTTGCTTGAAGGACTTGCTATTGCAGCCTTTGTAACACCGCCAGATACATAAACTCTCTTACATTCTGGACATATATTAGTAGTTAATGTTCATTTTGGAAAATTACTTCTCCGCCGCTTTTTTCTGCTGATCTTTGATTATTGGCAACATGTTCCTGCTCATGCGAAGCAACCATAGAAGGAGCACTTGAAGGGTCTATTTTAGTAGGAGTTTTAAATGATACACCTATATCATTAGAACCGTCCTGATAAGTTCTTGAGGCACAAGTTTTACATACGCCTACTTCGCTTATAGGTGTTTTTTGACTAGCTTCCTGAACAATATTAGCTATATTATTACTGTTATTTCTTATAGCATTATTATTCCTTATATAGGGAGCATTATTACGAATACTTATTTCCATAATTCACACCTCTTAAATATTTAATTCTACCCCTATGATTAAATTATAAACCTATCAAAATAAATATCAATATGTTTTATATTTATAATTGCTGTTATGTTTACTAATTTATAAAATTTATTGTAATTTTATAAAAAAAGTATAAAATTTTATTTATATAAGTATAGTTTTATCATTTCCGATAATATAAATAGTATTTTATAATTTGGATTTTGTAATGAAAAAGATAATTGCTTTATTGATTATAATATTTAATACCTCTTTAATTTTATTTGCTCAAAATGATGAATTAATGGAAAGTATAAAAAATAATGATATAGAAAATATAAGGACATTATTAAGATATGGTATTAATTTAGATTTATATAATATCAATTATGGAATGAGTCCTTTAATGTATGCCACTCAGCTTGGAAATATAGAAATAGTAAATGAATTATTAGATTTCGGTGCTAAAGATTTTGACTTTTCTTTTTATGTTGCATGTGCAGAAGGATATTGGGATATTGCAAAGCAGATGATGAAGGCTGGTGCTAATAATTATAATATAGCTTTATCATATGCCGCATTCGGAGGAAAATTGGATATATTAGAAGAACTTATTAATTTAGGAGCAAAAGATTTAAATCCTGCATTAGTTGCTGCATGCGAAGGAAAT
>CALXXQ010000192.1 GCA_944392715.1 uncultured Brachyspira sp. | reverse complement strand
TTGGAGATTATTTTACTTATATGCAAAGTCAAACATATGCTAATACAGCAGGTTTAATGTTTCATGAACATATGCATAATATAGGTTTTCATCATGTAGGACAATATGCTGTTCCTTATACTCTTCAAGGTGTAGTAACTGGAATTTTAAATGAAATATTGTGGAAAGATTCAAATATGAGAAATAAATATTCAAAACAGGTTAATGAACTTATAGCTTATTATCTTACAGAATATAAGCATCTATTAAATGAAGATACTGTTTTTGACCCTAGTATAAAATAAAGGTTTGCTATTATGATAAAAAAAATATTTACATTTACATTTATTTTAATATTATTATCAGTTTTAGGCTGTAATAGTAATATGTTAAAACCTGATGATTATAGTAAGGAATCTATTGATAAAAAATATCCCTACTGGCAGGTAGGTGTTGCTAATTTTCAAATAGCTAATAATTTGCAAACTTATGCTACAATAACAGTTGAAGAAAAACGTTTTATATTAAGATGTATGGCTCTTATTAGAACAGCTCTAAATTCTGATGAATTTCTTATAGAAGTAAGAGCTAAAGGATCTTTAACTGCAGCAGCAGACTACTCTTATGGAAGTTTCAGTATTAAAGCTGGTGCTGCTTATGACTCTGATATATTGGCAGAAGTAGTACGTACAGTAAAACATAATTTTACTTATGAAAAACTTTCAACAGGAGGAGCTGGATTAGGTACTGTAGGAGTTTCAAGATATGCAAGATATTGCGGAGGTCAGCCTATAGATCAAATACCAACTGCTGATTGGGTAGGATTTGAAAATGCTAATTGGATACAATGGTCTGGTAATAGCCCATATGGATATGCTTCTTTTTCAGGACTAATGTTTCATGAACATATGCATAATATTGGATTTAGTCATACAACTATTAATCAAAATAGTAATGTACCTTATGGACTTCAAGATGTTGTTCAAAAACTTATAGAAAGAATATTGTATGGAAATTTAAAAGATAAATATGCAAAACAGTTAGATGAGCTTACTGCTTATTATTATACAGAATATAAAGATTTATTATTAGAAGATAGCGTATTTAATCCTAATATAAAATAATTATATTAGGATATATAAAAAATAAAATAAATAATACTTAAAAATTTATATATAATTATCAAATAAGATGTATATATAATAAAATAAAAATTTTAATAAATCTATTGTATAAAAATGCAATTAATTATAATATTGGTAGGTTAAAAATAAAAATAAAGTTGGTTATATAATAATGATTAATAACATTGAAATGAATGATAAACCTAGAGAAGAATGCGGAGTTTTTGGTATTTACTCTAAAGAAATAAAAAAAGATATACTAAAAACTTTAAATTATGCTCTTTATGCATTACAGCATAGAGGACAGGAAAGTGCTGGTATTACAATATCTAATTATAAACATTTATTTACATATAAATCTATGGGACTTGTATCCGATTTATTTTCCAGCAATATTCCAAAAGATACAGAGGGTAATATTGCTATAGGGCATGTAAGATATTCTACAACAGGTGAAAGTAAAATAGAAAATGCACAGCCTCTTGAAAATCTTTTTAGACTTGGACAAATAGCTATAGCTCATAATGGTAATTTAACTAATGCTCAAGAATTAAGGTATGAACTTGAAGAGGGAGGTGCTACATTCAATGCTACTTCCGATACTGAGGTTATAATCAAATTAATAGCTAGAAAAACTGTAAATGATTTCATAGAAGGTATAAAAGAATGTGTTAATATAATAAAAGGAGCATTTGCTTTAGTAATAGTTGTAGACGGAAAACTTATAGGTATAAGAGACCCTTATGGTATTAGACCTTTATGTTTAGGAACAAATTCAAATGGGGATTATTTCTTATCATCTGAATCTTGTGCTTTGGATGCTGTGGGTTCTAAATTTATAAGAGATATAGAAGCTGGCGAAATGGTTATAATAGATGACAGCGGAGTGAAATCTTTTAAATATACTAAAGAAGAAGTAAAACAACATTATCCTTGTGCTTTTGAGCATATATATTTTGCTCGTCCTGAAAGCAATATAGACGGTATTAATGTTTATAATGTGAGATTTCAAACAGGCGTATTATTAGCTAAAAAAAATACAGTGGATGCTGATATAGTTATAGGTGTTCAGGACTCTGGAACAATAGCTGCTTTGGGATTTGCTCAGGAAAGCGGTATTCCTTATAGCATAGGATTAGTTAAAAATAGATATATTGGAAGAACATTTATTATGCCTGAACAATCTTCAAGGGAAGAAACTGTTAAATTGAAATTTAATCCTTTAAAACATTTAATAGATGGAAAAAGAGTTATATTAATAGATGATTCATTAGTAAGAGGTACTACAAGCAGAATATTGATAGATATAGTAAGAAAAGCAGGAGCTAAAGAAGTTCATTTCAGATCAGCTTCGCCTGTTATAAAAAGTCCATGCTATTATGGTGTTGATATATCTTCTAAAAAAGAGCTTATAGGTGCTAAGCTTTCAGTTGAAGAAATTAGAAAAGAGATTGATGCAGATACTTTGGAATATCTCACTATAGAAGATATGCTTGAAGCTTTGGGTAATCATAATTATTGCATAGGATGTTTTACAGGAAACTACCCTACTGATATACCAAAAAAAATTAATATGGATAAAAGCTGTTAATATTTATTTTGCTATATATCGTATACAAAAATTATGCATATACTAATTGACTTTTTTCTTAATCAATTTATCATATAATAAAAATTATAATGAGGTAAAAAATAAAAATGAAAGAAGTTTCTTATAAAGTATGCATGAATGAAGAAGAATTGGTTGATGCTATTATATCGGACAATGATGTAATTTATTTGGAACATAAACTTGGTAATAAAATTTCAAATATAAAAAATACTGGTAAAATAGCATGGGGAGTTCTTATAGGAGGAGTTATAGTAGCAGCAACTGCTATAATATCATCTAAAAAATTCGGAAAAGATAAAGCATTAATAGATTCTTCAATAGCAACTATTCCTTCAGCAGGCATAGCAATCATATATATAGGACTTCCTTCTACTATATCATTAATACAAATACTTATTAATGCATATAAAAAGTGCGAAGGTATTAATGGGGCTAAAGATATAGTTTCTAAATTAAGAAATAATTATTATATAGCTGAAAAAGACAGAGAAAAACTTACACTTAAAAAAACTGCTGATGAAAAAGTAAAAGAAGTTAAAATAACAGAAATTAAAGAAATAGAAGAAAAATAAAATTAGTTACATTATATAAAAAAGACTTTGCCAAAAAAGCAAAGTCTTTTATTTTATTAATACTATAAATTATAGATTATTAAGTCTATTTAACATTTCTATATAAGCTTCTTCTATAGAGCCTAAATCTCTTCTAAATCTATCTTTATCTAATTTTTTACCTGTTTCTTTATCCCAGAATCTGCAAGTATCAGGAGTAATTTCATCAGCTAAAAGTATTTCGCCTTTTGAATTCTTACCGAACTCTATTTTAAAATCCACTAAAGTAATTCCTATTTTATCTAAAGCATCTTTTAATAAATTATTAACTTTAGCAGTTACCTCATAAATATATTTTAATTCATCATAAGTGGCAAGCTTCAAAGCAACAGCATGATGGTCATTTATCAAAGGATCGCCATACTCATCATTTTTATAGCAGATTTCAAATATAGTATTAGGAGGAACAGTACCTTCTTCTATTCCAAGTCTCTTAGCCATAGAACCAGCAATTAAATTTCTAACTATCACTTCTAATGGGAAAATTTTAACTTTTTGACAAAGCTGTTCTCTATCGCTTAATTTTTCTATAAAATGTGTTTTAATTCCATTTTTTTCAAGCATCTTGAAAAGAAGAGAAGTTATTTCATTATTCATAACGCCCTTATCTTTAATAGAACCTTTTTTCTCACCATTAAAAGCAGTAGCATCATCTTTATAATATACTATGATTTCATCTGCATTATCAGTAGCATAAACTTTTTTTGCTTTACCTTCATACATCATTTCTTTTTTTTCTTTAGACATATTTTTCTCCTGTCATCATCAAAACTGATTAATTATTACAAATTATATTTTCTATATTATATACCTTTTTTAATTATTTTACTATGATAAAAAATAAAATAATTAAATATCAAATTCTATAGGCTTATCATTATCAGCAATAAAATCTTCTTTCATTTTTTTTCTGTATTCTATTAATTTATTCTTGACATCAGGATATTTTAAAGCAAGCATTTCTACAGCAAGCATTCCAGCATTATAAGAATTATTAATACAAACAGTAGCAACAGTGATAGGTTTAGGCATTTGAACTATAGATAAAAGAGCGTCCATTCCATCAAGATTACTAGCACTAATAGGAACTCCTATCACAGGAAGTATTGTTTTTGAAGCTATAACACCAGGTAAATGAGCTGCAAGTCCTGCACCTGCAATTATCACTTCATAATTATTATTTTCAATATCTTTAATAGTTTTTTCAAGATGTTCAGGTACTCTATGAGCAGAAAGTACAAATGCTTTATATTCAATACCAAATTCTTTTAAGCAGGAAGCAGCACCCTTCATTTTTTCTGTATCAGATCTGCTTCCAAATATTATAGCAGCTTTCATGTTTTCTCCTAAATAATAAATTTGAACTATATTATAAACAAAAATATATTATAGTGCAAATATATTATAAAAAGAAATATTTAATTTATTTCTTTATAATATGATCCATAGATTTAGTATCTTTACTTCCGCATTTAGGGCATTTAGGAGAAAAAACAAACAAGTTTATAATAATATACGGCTTTTTTCTAGAACTAAAAATTTTATTACAAGAATTACATCTATACATAAAAGGCGGATTAAAAGGCAGCATAAAAAACTCCTTATTTTTATATAATTTAATAATAATATATATAGATGACAATTTTTGACATTTATTAAAAAAATAAAAAAACAATAGCTATACAAAATTACATAGCTATTGTTTGCATAAAATATATTTTTATAAAAATTAAACTTTGAAGAAATTCATCAAATCTACTAATTCTCTAGCCTGTCCCATCAAAGCCTCAGAAGAAGCAGTAGCCTCCTCTACCAATGAAGCATTCTGCTGAGTAGATTGATCCATTTGAGCAACTGCCGTATTAACTTGGTCAACTCCAGCCTGCTGCTCCACTGCCATAGCACTAATGTCTTGCATAATCCTAGAAGTATCCTCTATCTTCTGTTCAATATCCATAAATATCTCTTTTGATTTTCTAGCAGTTTCTGTAGCAATTTTTATTTTTTCATTAGCATCAGCTATAAGAGCAGTAATATCTTTTACAGAAGTCTGACTTGTTTGTGCTAAGTTCCTAACCTCAGAGGCAACAACAGCAAAACCTTTACCCTGCTCCCCTGCTCTAGCCGCCTCTACTGCCGCATTAAGTGCTAATATATTAGTTTGAAAAGCTATATTTTCTATCATTTTAGTAATATCTGTTATTTTATTACTAGCATCATAAACAAGCTCTATATTATTAGTAGTAGCCTCAATAATTTCACCAGCTTCCTGAACAGCTTTTTCTGAATCCTGCATCATTTGATTGCCTCTTATGGAGTTATCTGCAGAAGACTTTATAGTAGAAGCAATTTGTTCCATAGATGAAGCTGTCTCTTCCAAACTAGAAGCCTGCATTTCTGTTCTGCTTGATAAATCACTATTACCATTAGCTATTTCAGTAGCAGCACTAGATATTTCTCTAGAACTCTCTAATACTTTCGAAATAATTTCTCTTAAATTTCCCATCATATGACTAAAGCTCTTAATCAATGAAGAGAATTCATTATTTTTATTTAATAATCTTTCATCTATTTTAGATGTTAAATTACCATTAGATATTTCTGAAGCTAAATTCACACATATTTTTAAACTTCCGCTTATAGTTTTAGCTAAAGAAACCAAGAAAATAACAACTGACACTCCAACTAACAATAAAAATATAAAAAATAATATAGTATCTTTCTGTACATCCTTAGCAGCTTTTTGTAATAAAGACTGATTATTACTTTCTAATAAATTAAAAAATTGATCTATAGGCTGCATTATTTCAGATACTTTCTTCTCATAATTATCTCCATTAACTAGTTCTATAGCCTCTAATTGTCTAACTTTATATTCATCAGGTATTGTACCATCTGCATTTTTTGGAATAGATTTAATTATATTCATAGCCTCAATTTCTAATTGCACTAATTCTTCAGATCTTTGCTTTGATAAAGATAAATAGTCAAACATCTCTTGAGAAAAATTTAAATCTTTCATAACATCTGCATAAGCTTTAGTCTGACCATCTTGATAAGGCTTATTACCGCTTCCTAAATATAAAGACCAATATAATCCTCTATCATATTTTAATGGTGTAGGCTTAGTACCGCCTGATATACCTATACAATCATTATAAGCCTGTTCGTATTTTTGATTGCCTGTTGCTACATAACTTCTAACAAATTGAGTTAAATATGCTGAATTTTGCTGATACTGTCTGGCTATAGCCGATGACTTTATAGTATGTTCATAAATATTACTATATTCTCTTACACTTTTAACTATTCTAATTTGCAAATATACCAGCAATAAAGTAACAAAGCAAGTATATGCCCCAAATATGATAAATCTAGTCTTTATTTTCATTATAAACCCCATATATAAGATAGTTTTTTATTAATTTTCGGCATTATAAATTCATAATTAAAATCACTATATATAATATAATAAAATATTATACAAATATGTAAAAATTAATATAAGTACTTGAATATTTTTTTAATAAATTTAAAATAAATAATCAAAAAAATATGGAAATAGCTCATGAATGGTAAAATTTTGGACATAAAAATAGGTTTTTCTAGTATAGTAATATTTAGAGATATATTAAAAACGAAAGTTATAAAAAAATTAATTAGTTTTCTAGAAGTTTATGATGATGATAATAAAATAAAAGTATGTAATTATTATTCAGATTTTTTATACGAACTTTTTAAATATAATAATACATTAGGAGATTATATATTAGAACAAATACTTATAGATAATAATATATACATAAATAAATATATAAAAAAACAAAACATTAATCAGTCATTGGAAAAAGCATTAAAAAGTG
>CALXXQ010000191.1 GCA_944392715.1 uncultured Brachyspira sp. | reverse complement strand
CCTCTCCAGGTGCTCCGGGCGGTTCCATAATGACAGCTTTGCCTTTCCTCTATATGGTAGGATTAGGTGCTCCAGACAGTCCTTTATGTGCTATAATGGTTGCTTTATACATTACTCAAGACTCATTCGGTACTGCTTGTAATGTATCTGGTGATAATGCTTTGGGAGTTATAGTTGATACAATTTATAAGAAAAAAGTTGTAAAAACTGAAGTATAAGTTTACCATATATAAAATTAAGTCCGTCTATTAATTAATAATTAGTAGACGGATTTTTTATTTGAAATATTATTTTTGTATTACTATTATAAACCCATCTTTTCTGCAATCATCCATATCATGATATTCTATAACATTATAATTTAAATATTTGCATAGCTCTAAAATATCTTCTGTTATCCAAACAGAATGATGCATATCATCAAATTGGTTTTCTGATTTTATAGTGCCATTATGTCTATCTATTAACTCTTGTAATGTAGTTCTTTCTCTATCTTTATCAAAAGTTCTTTCTTTATGTGGTATTATCATAAAGACATATCCATTATTTTTAGTTACCCTGTACCATTCTTTTAATGCTTTAATAGGATCAAAAAAATGTTCCAATACATGACTAGTAAATACAAAATCTACGGTATTATCTTTAAATGGTAAATCATCTCCATTTGATATTATATCTATATTCTGAATAAATCCTTTTAGTTTTAATTGTTCTAAATAATAAGCATTGTTTGAATCTGATAATATATTTATTCTATCTATTTTTATAGCATCTATACCATAATCAGCATATGCCGCTCCCCCAATTTCTATACCTTTTAATCCTATTAAATATTTATTAACAATTTCACTATTTGCTGTTTTCTTAATATATTTGTAATTATTTATAATATATTGTTTTATATTATTTCTGAATTTATCCCTTAATGATTTTATTGGTATATACCATACCAATTTGTCTATTATGTCTCTAGGCATTATAAATATCTCCTAGTAAACATAATATTTTTTAATTTGAATAAAATTATTCTAGTGAGTGAGTGAGTGAGTGAGTGAGTGAGTGAGTGAGTGAGTGAGTGAGTGAGTGAGTGAGTGAGTGAGTGAGTGAGTGAGTTCATATATTAAGCTCCTTAATTTATAGTATTTAAAATATATTATACTATATTATATATTATATCAATATACTATAATTCTAAATCTATTACTATATCTATTTCTGTTATAGAACAATTTAATTTTTTAGCTATTTCTTCTTTAGTGAGACCTTCTTTATAGAGCTTTACTATATCTTCATTTTTATATGAACCCTTTATAGAATTTTCTAAAGGCTCATTTACTAATGCTATTGTTTTATCTTCTATAGGCTTATCATATATAGCCATATTAGTTTTTATTGTTTTATCTAATTTACTTCTAAGTTTTTCTATAACTTCTTTTCTTGCTTCATCATCTATTGCTTTTGCCGCTGTATCTATATTATTTCTTTTTTTAGGCTTTGCTTTAATTTCTTCATTTATTGTATTAGTATCATTATTTTTTTCATTAACAACATTAATATCTTTTTTTTCTGCTTTTTTATCAATTTTTATTTCACTTTTTATATTATTATCTTCTACTCTTATATCTAATTTTTTATTTTCATCAACTTTTATATCATTAGATTTGTCTATTGATACATCAAGTTTCTTTTCAGTTTCATTATTAGAAACTTCATTTTCTTTGATAGGATTTTCTACTTTTTTGTCATTAATAATTTCTTTAGTATTATTAGTAATATTATTTTTATTATTATCTTGAAAACTATTTAATTCTTTTACTAATCTATTTGCTCTTACTATTGAATCTTCTAATATTGATATTCTTGATAATGCTATATTATTGAATTCTTTAACTAAAGCCTCTATTTCTTCTCTAGCCTTAGTCATAGTTTCTTTTTCTAATCTTTCTCTAGCTTTTGAAACTATATAGATATAAAACAGCGGTAGGGTAACTGCTAATATAATTATATTGATTATTATACTTATAAAAATTTGCATAATGATATATTTTATTCTAGCCTAAAAGATCAATTCTAGAGCCTTTAGTTTGTTCTGTTGCAGAAACTTCTTCTATTTCTATAATATTACTTTCTTCATTATCAATATTATTTGAAGCTCTTTTTTTATTTTTCTTTCTATAGGACATATAACCTTGATCTTTAGGTCTTTGCTCATCTTTTTTTTCTTTAACTCTTGTTTCATCAGATATATTTTCAGATTTTACAACAGTTGAATCTTTTATATAAGAATCTCTATGTATATCTCTATCTTCCGACTGCATAGCAATGGTTTTAGCGGCCATTCTAGTATGCTCCATTCGTCCGATATGCGATTGCTGCATATATAATTGTTGCAAGTCTAAAGGTGCTATAGGCATTTTTAATCTCCGTATTTTTTATACTATGCCTTAAATTTATATCCTATATATTTAATATATACTTTTTTACTATTATTGCAAGTAAAAAAATAAATATATACATTATATATAACAATTTTTAATATTTTTAATAAAAGATTTTAAATTATTTTTTATAAATAGAATAAGCATAACATATAATAGCACAGGCAGCAGACACATTTAAAGAATCAAAATCATTAGCAGCATTTATAATAATACTTCCGTCTGAGTTTTTCTTTAAAATATCTCTAACTCCGCTATGTTCATTGCCTAATATAATGGCAGTAGGAGAGTTAAATTTAAAATTTTCTATAGATATTTCACCTTTTTCACTAGCATAATATATCCAAAAACCTTTTTCTTTCATTAAATCTATTACTCTGTTCAAATTAGTTTCTATTGAAATAGGTAAATGATAAGCAGCTCCTGATGATATTTCATAAACTTTTTCATTAATTGGAGCAGAGTTATCCTTTGGTATTATGATTCCTGCAGCATCAAAAAAATATGCATTTCTTATTATAGCTCCTAGATTATTAACATCTGTTATAGAATCTAGTATAAATATTAATGGATTTTCTTTTTTTAATGCCTGTTCTAAAAAATTATCTATACCTATTTGAGCATTTTCTTTTATATCAGCAGCCATTGAATATATTTTGCCGATTATTTTTTCCATTTCATTTTTATCTATATTTTTTATATTTATTTTCTTTTTTTCAGCTAATTTTATAATATCTTTTTCTCTTTTTGATATTGGAAATTTTATATATAAGGTTTTAACTAAATCTTTTGAAATAGCTTCTACTATTGAATTCTTGCTTGTTATAAACATTATTTACTTCCTAAATTTTTGCTTAATTATATATTAAAACTATATTTTTTAAATATTGGTATATTATTGGGATAATAATTATTATTTAATTTTATCATATAAAGCATCAATTTTATCTTTGTATGCTTCCATAATATTTGCTCTTTTTATTTTTAGAGACTGAGTTAAAAGACCATTTTCTATTGTAAACTCTTCATCTGTTATTATAAGTTTAGCTATAGCTTCATAAGGTCTAAATCCATTTTTATAATTAATAAGATTATCTAAATCATTTCTTATTAATTTATAAACATCTTTTGAAGATGCAAGATTTTTTTCATCATAAGAAATTTTTTGTTTATTAAAATAGTCTATTATATTTTCTTTATTTATTACTACAATAGCACCTGTTGAAGCTTTATCTTGTCCTACAAGCATAATTTGAGAAATATAAGCTGATTCCATTGCTTTATTTTCTATAGGCTGAGGCTCTACATTTTCACCTGTAAGAAGTACTATAGTTTCTTTAGCTCTTCCTGTTAAAACTATTTCTCCCTGCTGAGTATATGTACCTAAATCACCTGAATTAAAAAATCCGTCTATTTTTGATTGTTTTGTTAATTCAGGGTCTTTATAATATTCTTTAAAAATATTGGGCCCTTTTATATAACAAACGCCCATAACTCCGTCTTTACAGATATTTCCTTCTTTATCTCTAACTTCTATTTTTACCTCAGGTATTGGAGCCCCGCATGTTCCTCTATAGTTTTTATAAGGAGATCTTAATGTTACAACTGGAGCAGTTTCTGTTATGCCCCATCCTACAACTAAATTTATACCAACAGCTTCTACAAAATCCTCTATGTACATAGGTAAAGCTCCGCCTCCTGATATAGTAAGACGCATTTTACCGCCTGTTAATTCTACTATTTTGCTGTAAACCATTTTTTTTGCCAATTTATGATAAATAGGATCAAACATACCTATACTATATTCTGATTTTTTATCATTTTTAGTTTCATCTCCTACTAAATAAACCAAATTATTTTGAAATCTCACGCTTCTTATATATCTTATAGATCTCTTTATTAAAAATTTTGCAAGATTTTTAGCAAAGCTGCTTTTTTTATCTATATTTTTCATAACAGTATTATATATATTAACCCAAATAGCTGGTACAGAAATGAATATATCTGGCTTTTCTTCTGTAAAATCATTTTTTAAATATCTCTTATTAGTTATTGCTGTAAAACAACCTATTATTGATGTTACATAAGAAATTGTTCTTTCATATATATGCCAAATTGGAAGTACAGTAAGCAGTTTTTCTCCAGGCTGTAATTTTATTATATCTGGAAGTACTCTTACATTATGAAGTATATTTCCATGAGTGAGTATAACACCTTTTGGTTTTCCAGTAGTTCCAGAAGTATATATTATAGTGGCTGTACTTTCATTATTTAATTTTGATGCCTTTTTAACTGCGAACTCTTCATCTCCATTTAAACTCTTTTCTCCAAGTTCTAAAAATTTTTCAAAAGAATATATATTATTATCAGGATCATGTTTGGAACTATCAAGAAATACTATTAATGACAAATCCTTATGATGTTTTTCTATCTTTTTAAAAACATATTCATTTTCTACTAACACTGCTTCAGCTTCACTATGTTCTATTATATAATTTAATTCATCAGATGTAGAGTCTATTCCTCTAGGTACATCAGCAGAGCCCAATGCTAGAAGTGCCATATCTGATATAAACCATTCTATTCTGTTTTCTGAGAATATTGCTACATGTTTTTTTGCTAATCCTTTCATATCAAAAGCCTTAGCAACGGCATTTACTTTATCATAAAGTTTTTTATATGTAATTGTTACTTTTTCTTCATTATTATCTCTATATCTATAGGCAGGACTTTGCGGAATATTTTTAGCTGTTTCAAAAAATGCACTAGGTATAGATGTATAATTTTTCATAAAATCTCCAAATTTAGTAAAGAATAATTAGTTTTAATTATTCAAAAAATATAGTTAATTATAACTATAATACATATTAAAAATATTACAAGTGATTTGATATATATTTTATTACATTTTCACTATATGATTGTACTGTAAAATTATTTAGTATGTTTTTTGAAGATTTAATTATATTTATTTTTATATTTTTATCATTATATACCAATAGCATAGAATTAAATATTTCATCTACATTATTCATATTGCAGCTTATGGAATAATCTTTTAAAGCTTCATAAACTCCAGACTTATCTGATATTATAGATATGCATGAAGAATATAATGCTTCTACAATTGTAAGTCCAAAAGGTTCATTTACAGCTGGCATTATCATAGCATAGCTTTTATTTAATAATTCTTTTTTTTCTTCTTCAGATACAAATCCTTTAAATATTATATTATTTTCTAGATTTATTTTTTTTACAAAGTCTTTTAAATATTTTTCATATCGGCCTTTTCCTGCTATTATAAACTTCAAATTTTTATCATCAATTTTTTCTAATAATGATTTAAAAGCTAATATTGCACTATCTATATTTTTTGGTTTTTCAATTCTGCCTATATATAAAAAATGCTGTGATTTATTTATAGGAATAATATTTTCTGTATCAGATATGCATGGATAAATGACTTGAGCATCTCTATTATAAACTCTTTTTACAGCTTCTTTGGTTCTAATGCTGTTTGACATTATATAATCTATTTTGCTTACACCTAATCTGTCTAAATGCATAGTATATCTTGCTATTATATCCCAAGTTTTTTGAAGTTTTTTATAACTTTTATCATCGTATCCATAAAGCCTTACACTAGGTTCATGGCAATACCAAAAACTTTTAGGTAATTTTATATTATTTTTTTGAGAGTATTTAAAAGCAAACCCATAAAATATTGTTGCTGGAAAATTATGTATAAGTACTGCATCATAATTTTTTAATTCATTGGCTAAAAATCCAGCAGTTTTATTAAAAATGAATGGATTTAATGTTATATCTGTTTTTATCTGCTTTATATAATTAGGAGCATCATTTCTTAATTTATAAGTATAGATAGTTATTTCTATATTTAAACTATGACAGTATTTAGAGAATGAAATTATAACATTTTCTGCCCCGCCATTATATCCGAAAGTAGGGTGTAGTATTGCTATTTTTTTTATATTATCTATATAATTATTCATCTTATTAATAATAATTTATTTTTTATAATCTTACAAGGAATATATGAAAAATATTTTAAAATATCTTAGATAATATATATTGACAAATCCCTATTAATGAAATATAATATTGTTATTATGAAACTCAAAACTCAAAACTCAAAACTCAAAACTCAAAACTCAAAACTCAAAACTCAAAACTCAAAACTCAAAACTCAAAACTCAAAACTCAAAACTCAAAACTCAAAACTCAAAACTCAAAACT
>CALXXQ010000190.1 GCA_944392715.1 uncultured Brachyspira sp. | reverse complement strand
TTCTAAGTCCCAAATCTCCTACATCCTGTTCTCTATTAACGAATTTAAATCTTTCATAATCGCTTACATAATTTTTTAAATTTTCTAAAAACATTCTGTTTATAGCCTGATAAGTACCTTTATAATTCCTATCCCCTCTTTCAGAATGAACTACAATAGTATCTCTCATACTTAAATCAGCTATAGTATATGCTACTACTTTTTTATCAATATATATTGCTCCTCCAGATATATTATTTATTGTATCCCAATTGCCAAGTAAGGTTTTTATCATAACAGTATCAGCTTCAGCTCTTATTTCATGTATTAATAATTTGCTGCTGTCAAATGCTTCACATTCTTCTGTATTTTCAGTTAAAGAAGCATTGTTTTTTTTCTCTTCTTCTTCCCACTTAGATTCAAAATCAAGTATGTCTTTTATTATATCCTTATTTATTGGAACATATTCAAATTCATTTTTAATAAATTGATTATATAGATTTTTTTTATTATGAAATTTTTTGCCGCTTAAAGATATAAGTTCATTAAAATCATATAAATATTCCCATTCATCTCTATTTTCTTTCACTTTTATTTTAGTAGTTCTTTCCCAAAATAATGCAAGTTCTTTAGGTATTCTTATTATAGTTTCACCAGATATTTCACAAGGGCTAAAATCATTACAAAAGTCTGTATCAAACCAATCTCCAACAGGTGCCCAATATATAGTATAAGGTGATTTTTGTCTTATCCAAACTAATTTTTCTGTAAATGACCATTCAAGCATATATATATCTTTTAGTCCTAAAAGATTCATAAATGTATAGTCTGCTGATTGTTCTGGTGTTATAGAAAAGTATTTATGATAAAGTTCTTGTTTATCTAATGAAATAGGCTCAAAATCAAGCATATGTTTATCCTTTAAAATTATTGACTATTTATTATATATCAAAATGAATTAATGTCTATAAAAATAATATAATAAATACATATGAAACTTATCTAAAAAAGAATTCATTAAACTGATATAAAAAATAATATATAATTAAATAATATTTTTATTGCTTATTTTTACTTATAAAGCTTCTTAATTTTCTAAAGAAATCATTTTTTCCATTTTCATCTATAAGTACATATTTAAGCATAAATCTTAAATATGGATGATATACATACATAGTTTCTTTTATTGTTAATCTAGTTCTATTATTTTCACTATCTTCTAATATATATGTCCATAGAGCTGTAAATTCATTTTCCATTTTTACCATAGATATTTCACTATTTTCTATTCTTCTTACTTCTATTAATTCCTGATATGTTCTTCTATTTGAATATGTCTGCATTATTTTTAATTTATTATTATCAAGCTTTTCTAAATGAACTATTGATATATATTTTAACCAAGCAGGATAGTTTTCATAATTGATAAGTAAATTATATAATTCTTCTCTTTTTATATTAAAAACTTGTGTTTTTTCTTTTGTAAAAGCAGGAGGTATTCTTTTTCCTATAAATGTAGGAAGAAATATCATTATAGCCATAAGCAGCAATGGAAGTATTATAAATATAGGTATTAAATATATCAGCATTATTTTCCTCTTTTGGTTAAAGTATAAAATTTTGAATTATAATATTTATCAAAGAAATTCTGCAGTATTATGAGTATTATACCGCAAAAAGGTACAGCAAATAGTACACCTAGAAAACCGAATAATACTCCTCCTATAATTGTACTAAACATTACAGCAATAGGATGTATTTTAACAGATTTTCCCAATATTTTTGGAGCCATTAATCCTGAATCAAGTATCTGTATAAATCCATATACAGCACACATTTTTAATGCACCATGCCACCATATATTTTCAGTTATTATTCCTGTAAATAATGCTGTTATGAATGCAATGAAAGGGCCTATAAATGGAATATAATTTAATAGCCCTCTCAATAAAGCCAATATGAATGCATATTTAGTATTCAATATTAAAAGAAGTATATAACTTATTATGAAAAATGAAGCAGCTAATATAGTCATTCCTCTTATATAACTATTTATAATATAATTAGATTTTTTTATTATGCTGCTTATATATGTCTGCCATCTTATTGGTATTAATTTTATCATTTTTACCTGTATATTTTGAAAATCTAACATTAGATAGAATGTTACAAATGGAAGTATTACAAAATATGAGAATATTATACTAAATATAGTGGTAAGACTATTGATATTTTGAAATCTGAAGTCTATTATTTTTCTATACATAAGTGTGATTATTCCAGAAGTTCCAAATAAAAAGTCATTTATAACTTTAGCATCTATCTCCAAATTGATATCAAAGCTTTTTCCTATGGTTCTATTTAATTTTCCAGATATTGATATTAATAAATCTGATATAGAATTATATATTTTTTCTACATATTGAGGTAATGTTTTTAATATAATTTCAATCTGTTCTATTGTTCTAGGCAATATAAATATAAAAAATATTATTGCCGCAATAAGAAGAGGTATAAATATCAATAATACAGCAATTATTCTAGGAATTTTCTCATGCATTTTTGTTATTAAAGGATTAAATAAATATGCTATAAAAATACCCCAAATAAATGGAGCTACTAAATATCCTGCTTCTTTAATTATCCATAAGGCGAATAATGATAGTATTAATACTATAAAAGTTTTAGCCCAAATATATTTCCAAAATGGTATTAAACCGCATATTAATATAATAAATAATATTATAGGGTTAATTATTCCTCTAATAAGAAAACAAAAATAAAAGAATGCCGCGGTGACTGCTGCAATTAATAGTATTTCTCCTCCTATAACTAAAATTTTATTATGAGTTAAGGAGTTATTATTATTATCTTTTGATAAAAAATTATTTTTATTAAACATATGATATATTTTTCTTTAAATTGTTCTATTATATTATAATATAAATGTTTTTTTTACAACATGATAAATATATAAAGTTTGCACAGGAGCCAGACATATTGCATTAAGTATTCCTTAATTTCTTGAAGTATAACACAGGTGTATAATAATTTAAAGCAGAATGTATACGTTTATGATTCCAAAAATTATTATATTTTCTCAATT
>CALXXQ010000189.1 GCA_944392715.1 uncultured Brachyspira sp. | reverse complement strand
CTTTCATTTATAGAATTTGATAAATCATCGCAACTTTTTTTGATATCCGAAATCTCTTTAAAATTTTTCAAATTCTGTTCTATCATTAAATTGCCATAACTAGCATTACTTCTCTCTATTTTCTCATCTACAATACTAGATAACTCTTCTTTGAATTTATTTAAGTTTTCTTTCTCTTCTTCTAAGAATCTAGTTTGATCTTCTTTACTCTCTTCAAGCTTATTATTTAATCTATCTATATCTTTTTTATGTTCATCTGAATAAGTACTTAATTTATCATTTATATTACTTACTAAATCATCATACTTGTTATTATTTTCACTTAATGAGTCATTAACTATATTTGAAATTTTTTCATTTAAAGAATTTTCTAAATCTTTATGATTTTTTCTTATGTCTGAAAGCTCTTTAAAATTTTTCAAATTCTGTTCTAACATTACGCTATTATAATTGGCATTATTTTTTTCTATCTTCTCATCTATACTATTAGATAATTCTTCTTTGAGTCTATTTAAGTTTTCTTTCTCTTCTTCTAAGAATTTAGTTTGCTCTTCTTTACTTTCTTCTAACTTATTATTTAATCTATCTATATCTTTTTTATATTCATCTGAATAAGTGCTTAATTTATTATTTATATTATTTACTAAATCATCATACTTAGTATTATTTTCACTTAATGAGTCATTAACTATATTTGAAATTTTTTCATTTAAAGAATTTTCTAAATCTTTATGACTCTTTCTGATATCTGAAAGCTCTTTAAAATTTTTCAAATTCTGTTCTAACATTACGCTATTATAATTAGCATTATTTTTTTCTATCTTCTCATCTATACTATTAGATAATTCTTCTTTGAGTCTATTTAAGTTTTCTTTCTCTTCTTCTAAGAATTTAGTTTGTTCTTCCTTACTCTCATCTAGCTGATTAGATAAATTATCTATTTCTTTTCTATATTTCTCTGAATTATTTGATAACTTCTCATTTATATCATTAATCAAATCATCATATTTTAAATTATTTATGCTTACTGTATTATCTATTTTTTCTACAGATTCTTTTAAATCTGAATAATCTTTTTTCAAATTATCAATTTCATTAAAAGTTTTTAAATTCTGATCAAGAATTAATGTACTAAATTGATTTTCTGCTGTAGAAATTTTTTCATCATATATGTTTTTATTTCTATCTATCCTATCATTAATATCATTTATATTACTTAATAAATCTTCATAATTTTTGTTCAAATGAGATTTTTCTTCTTCTAAGAATTTAGTCTGTTCTTCTTTAGTCTCTTCCAATTTATTAGATAATCTCTCTATTTCTTTTTTGCTATCTTCTGAGTAAGTGTTTAATTTATCATTAATATTATTTATTAACTCATCATATTTGCTGCTATTTTCAACTAGAGAATTATTAACTATATTTGAAACTTTTTCAGTTAAAGAATTTTCTAAATTTTTATGATTTTTTCTGATATCTGAAAACTCTTTAAAGTTTTTCAAATTCTGTTCTAACATCACATTATTATAATTGGCATTATTTTTTTCTATTTTCTCATCTATTTTTTCTTCTAATTTTTCTTTAAATTTATTAAAATTTTCTATCTCTTCTTCTAAAGCCTTACTATTCTCTTCCTTTGTTTCTTCAAGCTTATTAGATAGAGTGTTTATTTCTTTTTTAGTATCTTCTGAATAAGTACTTAATCTTTCATTGATATTATTTATTATATCATCATATTTAGCATTATTTTCATTAAAAGATTTTTCTAAATCTTTATGATTTTTTCTGATATTTGAAAACTCTTTAAAGTTTTTCAAATTTTGTTCTAACATCACATTATTGTAATTGGTATTATTTTTTTCTATTTTCTCATCTATTTTTTCTTCTAATTCTTCTTTACTGTTTTTTAATTTATCATTAATATCATCATCTGAATTATTTTTATTTAAATTTTCTGATAATGATTTTATAAACTCTTCATTTTGCAAAATATCTTTTATAAATTTTTCTTTTTCTTCATCAGAAATATTTTTATCATTAGAAATGGCTTCAATCTCCTTTTCCAATTTATCTATTCTTTGTGAAATACCTTCATTACCATCAATTAAATCTTTTTTTTCGTTTAGCATATCATCATTTAAAGCCATTAAATATTCCTTAAATTTATATTATTGTTATACTTATAAAAAATAAAAAGATAACACTAAAATATCGTCATAAATATACTTATAATTTATAAACATAAAAAATTATTCTTGATATAAATTTATTTATGATTTATATATGTATTCATCTAAAATATATCTGAGGTTCATATTGGCTAAAGTATTAGGACAAACAACTCCACTTAAAATAATGGCAGGAATATATAAAAGCGGCAGACTTCATCATGCATATCTTTTTTATGGAGATGAAGGAGTTGGTAAATTTGAAAGTGCTTTAAATTATGCTAAAGCTATATCCTGTGAAAGAGGAGACGGAACATATTGTGATGAATGCAAATCATGCAAAATGATAGACCAATATAAGCATCCTGATGTGATAGTAGCTGCAACCGATGAAAGATTTAGAAATGCCGAGCTTTATTTTAATCAATATTTAGAATATAGACTTCCCCATTTATTTAATAATTTCTATTCAGCATGCCGTTCTATACTTTATAAAGTTGAATCTATGCTTTTTGATAGCTATGATAATTATCCAAATAGCGAGCCTAAAGAATATATGCTTGGTAGCAAAAAAGAAACTTCAAGATATGCTTTAATAGAACCTTATTATTTGGCTGTAAATTATACTTTAAGTGAATTAAATGCTGATAATGTAGAGTTTATAGACTCAATATTTAGAAATAAATCAAAAGAAGCTTTGAATATAGCTAAAAGCAAAGGCGGCAAAAAGAAAATTTCAATAGAAGGCGATTTCTTCGAGGCCTTAAAAAAAATATATTATAATATAATACATACAGTAATTCCTTTAGACACAGTAAGAAATATTATAGAATTAACGTATAGAAAGCCGAGAATATCTAATAAAAGAATTATTATTATAGAGGGTATAGAATTAATGGATAAAAGGGCTCCTAATATATTCCTCAGAACTTTAGAAGAGCCTTCAGACAATAATATATTTATTTTAATAACATCTGATACAAATAAATTGGTGCAAGATGGTATGAAACCTCTTAGATCCCGTATGATGGAATTAAAATTTTCTTCTTTGTCTGAAAATACCTTAAGATCTATATTAATGAAGAGATTAAGACTAAATGAGGAAAAAACAGCCCTTGCATTAGAAAATTCTTATGGAAGTGTATCGAAAGCAGTAAAATATGTACTTGACAAAAAATCAAATACAAGCGATAATATATACAAAGTATTATTATCTTTTATGGGCGCTGCTTTAAATAATACCCCTTCTCAAATAGCCTCTCTTACAACCCTGTTGTGCGAAGGCGATTATGAGATTGTTGATACTATTAAAGAAATGATTAATATTCTTAAAAGGTCTTTAGAAGATAAATATCTTGAAGTAGAAAATAGAAATTATATATTTCCAAGTTCTATTTCAGATGAAAGTATTGTATGGACTATTGATGAGTTGGATTTGGCAGTCAATACTCTAATTAATACAAATACTCAACCTAAAATGCTGCTTTATAAAACTTTAGGCAACATTTATATGTGGTTACACAATTATAATAAAAACTTATAGGAGTTATACATGAAAAAATTATTTCTTGTATTAAGCGTAATGATTCTAGCGTTAAGCCCAGCATACGCTCAGGATGAAACAACAGCAGATGCTACTGCAACTGAACAAACTACTGATACTGCTGCTACTGATAATCAGAATGCTGCAGGAGATACTAACACAGTAGAAGGAATATCAGCTTTTGCCCCTTCTTTTACTGATTTAAAAAATACTGATGACGTTGCTCTCGACAAAGAATATAATCTTCTTCAAACTAATCTTACAAAAATAAGAGAAGATTATCTTTTTAGAGTACTTTATAAAGCTAATAAAATATTAGAACGTTACACTAATGTTAATTTCACAGATACTAATGAAATGTTCTATAATGCTGTATATTTCTATGATTTAGTAGCTAAGCCTTTAGCAGGTGATAATAATATTGATATAGCTCTTCTAGAATTAGATAAAGCTTTCAGACTTTATAATGAAATAAAACCTATCTATGAGGTACTTGGAAAAACTAATGAATTAAAACAAGCAGATTATGAATTAAATCTTTACGGTGGTATATTTAATCTATTCAAAGGTACTGCTGGATACTATGCTAAAAGCAGATTCTATTTAATGAATGCTTTGAATAATGAAACATCTGGAGCAAATAATACTACTAACTTAATTATGTTAAACACTTATTTAGCTGGTGTTAACTATAATTTAGCTACTATCAATCAAAACAGCGATGTTAGCAAAGTTTATTTCTTAAATGAAATGTTCAATAACCTTTGGGATTTAACTACTTTGAAAACTGCTGATGAAAATATCAAAACAGCTAAATATAAATTATTAATAACTAAATATCATAAAGTATTATATACAACTTCTGATAGATTCAGAACTACTTATTCTAAATACTATGATGAATTAGGCTTTGTTTATGGTCAAACTGAAAATGAAGTATTAGGAAGAGAAGTAAGACCTGTTTATAGAGATTATGAAAATGAAGCAGCTGATCCTACAGCTACAGAAACTGAAGCTCCTGCTGCTGAAAATACAGAAACTGCTAATTAATTAAATCAATAATTAATAAATAAATTAAAGGCATGCCATTATTTTGGTATGCCTTTAATTTATTAATAGTAATTTTTATCAATAAGATATAAATATTATTTAATAAATACTTGACATTAATTTAAAATAGTTTATTATTATATAAATAAAAATGAAGGAGTAAAATATGTTTGAATTAATGAAATTACCTTATGGAAAAGAAGATTTAGCACCTCATATGTCTGCTAATACATTAGATTTCCACCATGGTAAACACTTAAACACTTATGTAACAACACTTAATGATTTAGTATCTAAAGATGCATCATTACAAGGTAAAAGCATTGAGGAATTAATCACTTTATCACATAACAATGCTGATAAACAAGCTGTATTCAATAATGCTGGACAAGTATATAATCATGAAGAATTTTTCAAAATGTTAAAGAAAGATGTTGCTATACCTGCTG
>CALXXQ010000188.1 GCA_944392715.1 uncultured Brachyspira sp. | reverse complement strand
CGCATTCTTTTTCTTTCCAAAAAAGCAAAGCTATTTCTATTGCCGTATCAGCTTCTTTTGCTAAATCAGGATTATTAACTAAATCAATATTTAATTTTTCTCCATAATATTTATAATTATTTTTTCCTGTAAGCTGAATAATGCCTCTTCCTCTGTATTTATAGCCTTCATCTTTGGCATTACCTAATCTTTCTCCATAAACAAAATCAGCTATAGCCTTGGCACCTTGAGAGCATAATTTTTTAGCATTCTCTAAAGAACCAACTCTTTTTCTAAACACTTCAAAAAGTCTTTTAGGACTGTAATTAAAACTTTCTTCAAGTCTTTTATAATTATTGCTTTCATGTGTGGTCTGAGCCAAAAACATAGCTTTCTCATTAGTATCAGTAATAGCATATTTTTTAAAAGCATTATTTAATGGCTCTAAATATTTTTCATCAATTCCTATTTCTGCTAATTGATTTTTAGTAAGCATAAAAAACTCCTTAATTTTCCTTTGGATACTTTTCTTTAATTTCCTGTCTTTTAATATTCAAACTTTCAAGCTCTTGTTTTTGTTCTTCTGTTAAAAGATTTTGGCTAGCTAAATTATTTAATACGCTTTCTAGTAGTTCAGCTCTTACCCCATCTAAATTAGTTTGATACTGTCCTTGTCTAATTTGAATTATATAGTTATTGTATTCTTCTGATGTGATTAGATTTTCTCTGAATAGCTCTTCATAAGTTTTTTGTGTTATATATTTTTTACCGTCTTCAGTAATAACTATTTTTTGTCTTTCATCTAGTTTTTCAATACCTAATTCTATTAATTTTATTAAATCTTCCAATATATTTTTATTTAATGTATAGATTTGATTTTCTTTTATTATTTGATTTTTTCCCAAAGTTATGATTTTTTCTTTTACTTGTTGTTCTAAGCTTTTTACAGAACCATCATTATTATAGACTCTTATATCTGTTTGACTAAAATCTTTTATATTTTTATTTTCAAATACAGCTTCATTTTCTTTTAATTTTACATCATCAATATTTAATACATCTAATATATGTTTTATTTGATACGTATTTTTATTATAAATTATTATATTCATATATTTATTCTCCCCAAATATTTATACCGTTTATACTTATCAATTCATATAATTCTACTTTAATATTTGTACTTCTGTTTTCTGAACCAGTAGGAACTTGTAACGAAGCATTAAAATCAATACCCCTACAATCACCCCAATCAGGATTTGGATAAGCATATTGACCTGAATAATCCTGAGTGTATTTTGTAAATACTCCATTACCGCCGCCGCTATAACCGAACTCTCTTGAAATAGACCATATAGAACCAGTAATATTTCTAATAGCATCATTTTGTAAAAGTCCATTTCTATTTTCATCAGCAAAACCGCCTTCAAATCTTATAAATGCTCCTGTATTAGCAAATCTTTTTTTCCAAACAGTAGTAACACCATACAAATTATAATAATAATTAGAAGGTCTTTTTCTGTCATCAAAAGTGCCGTCATCTTCAGGATAAACTATAAAAAATAATGGTATATTGTATCTTTTAGCTAAAGCTTCACCTAATTGCTGTACATTAGAAGCTGTTATACCTTCTATATTATCTATTGCTACATCTTTAGCTTTTAATTCTTTTATAAGTGTATATAATGCTGTTATTGCCTCCTGTACATCAGAAGCACTAATACTGATAGAATCATCAAAAGCTATATCAGAAGCCTTTAATGCCTCTATTTTACTTATCAATTCTTCTTTTAAAGCAGTATCAGCATCGCCATAAAGTTTTCTTACAGCCTGAAGCCATTGAGTATTATCTTTATTACTAGGTGTAAGCGATGCCGCTTTAATTAAAGCTTCATTTTCATCTCCAAGCTGATTTAGAGTTTCAGCAAGTATTACTGTACCTCCTATACCAGCCTGAACATTTTTATCTAAAAATCTCCCTGTAGGATCAGTACCTGGATTATCAGGATTAAATAATTGTGCCATATATTGATACCTCCCATTATTTTTTTTCATTTAATTCTTTATCAGCATTTCCTGTTCTTGCTGCTCCGCAAACTCCTATACCATAAACTCCGTATCTTCCATAATCTATATATCCTTCATTTGTAATATAATATCCGCATACAGATACTCCACAGATAGCATCTCCGCATACAGCAAATTGTCCGTAATCTTCTACTATAATTACAAATAAATTCCTTACTATATAAGCAGGGTATGTTTTCTCTAAAAAATCTATTAACTGCAATTCTTCATTTTTAGTATCAAGCTGTCCTGTTATTGTTACTGTTTTATAAGTAGTTTCATCAAAAACTATTTCCATTTTAGGATAGCGTGCTTTTACTATATTTGTTAAATATTCTATACTGCTTCCGCCGTAGGCATTTGCATAAACAGCTATTAAATTTTTATTACTTATTTCATCACCTGTATCTTCTATTCCATACTGTTCAAGCCATTCTTTTATAGTATCTTCTGCCGTATAAGGTATGCTTTCTCTTACAAATCCATCAATATATTCTTTTAATTTAGCAAACTCTAGGCATACTATTTTTAATACTTTTCTTATATTCTCTCCAAAGTTCCATAACCTTCCTGTAGGAAGCAGAGATACTAGTATAGAATAAAAAAACATTATTTTATTATTCATAAGTTACAGTTCCTAATTTTGCTAATTCACTTAATTTCAAAGTATACGGTATTGCCTCAGCAGGAAGTTCTTCAATAGCAATTTTTGTTATAAGTAAATCTTTTACACCAGCACTTGATAAAGCCATTGATATTAAAGTAGATGAGCTTATAAGATTATCTGCTTCTTCCTGATTCGTATACTGTTTAGGTCTTTTCTTTCTTAAATATGTATCCAAAACATCTTCCAATCTTTTTTTAGAAGCCTCCGAATAAGGCGATAAATTTCTCACTGTAATATTTATAGATAATTCTTGAGGCTGATAAACTTCTACTAAACAAGGAGGTCTTCTTATATCATCTGATAAATAATTCAAAACTTCCTGTATTTTTTCTTCATTAGGTATTCTGCTTCCTGTTTTTTCATCTGTTATAGGATAAACTTTTACAGAATCATTAACTTTTTGAACAGGTATAATCATAGCCCCTACTATTTCAGGAACTTCCAATGCCCACATTATAAAATCAGGTACAGCTCCGCCTTGAGGTCTAGTTCTTTCAAATACTTGTATTCTATTTCTAAAAGATTCAATATCTTCTTCGTTTTCTCCGTTTTCTATTGTTTTTATTACAATAACTGAAGAATTAACATCTGCTATAGGGCTTATAAAGTCTAATATATCATCAGCTTGTAAAACAGTAGAATTGCCTATAATAGTTGCCGTAGCTTTAACTTCTGCCTCGCCGCCTACATCTAAATCAACTTTAATATTTGTTAAATAAATATAATCATCTTTTATTAACTGAGTATTTTGAGGTATAGATATTCCTTCTTTACCTGTAATTCTTATTAATATAGTAGTGTATTTTCCTTTCTTTCTATATATTCCATACTGCTGTCCTCTCAATTCTAAAGAGTTCAAATCTGCAGTAGCTGTAAAAATCTGTCTGTATTTATCACGGGCATATTCATATAAACTTCTTAAAACTCCTGCTATAGCTATAAATAAAATATTCCATACACTTCTTTCAAGCATTGTACTATCAGCTTTATTTGAATATATTTCTGTATTAACAGCAGAAAGCATATTATCTTTTATATCTTTTATAGTAGGTATTGATTTCATACGTTATATTCCCAATACATATCCTCTTTAGTACCATTACTTTTTATAATAGAAATATTATTTGAATATTTTTTATCATTTGTAATAATTGTCTTTACTTTTACTTCATCAGCATAATTCTGATCTTTCAAATATTGTAAAGATTCAGTAAGTATATATTCTAACTTTTTTCTGCCGTTAGATGATACTTCTGTAATAGTTTCTATATCAGAACCTATTTTATTTTCATCTCCTAAAATATAATTTCCCCACCAATTATTATTGCTGAATACTGTAACATTAGCACTCATTGCTAAACTAGGATCACATGCAAAACCATTAGGTAATATTATTATATCAGAGCCATTTTCTGTTATCTCTAATAAAATATCTCCAAAATTATATTTAGGTCTGTTATCAGACATTTAATAATCCTTAATAATATTTTAATATTATTATGAATTATTTTTACACTATGAGCAAGGAAAATAGATTAATTATCCGCCTGTTTTTATTGTTTTCGTTTCGCTGCTTGAAATATCTAAATTAGCAGTAGATAATGCTATAGATGGAGTAGTTTCTAAAACTGTAGGACTTGGAGGAGCAGTATAAGTATGAGTATGAGTTTTTATAATATTCCATAATTGCTGTAAAGCTAAATCAAGTTCTTTATAAGTAACAAAAGATTTATTTTCCCCATTTAATTTTATTTTTTCTCCTTCAAGTTCTATACTTCCATCATTTAATAATTTTATTTTTGCTTTTATCTGTCCATTATCATCAGTAGAATATAAAGCACATTCTCCTGCTTTTAATGATAAATCAATAATATCTTCAAAAGCAATTATTATTTCATAATTAGTATTTATTTTTGTTATATATCCTTTAGCATTATTTATAGGTATAGAAGTAAAACCTGAAGGCTGAAGTATTTGTGCTTCTGATATTTTTCCGCCTATACTTTCAACTTTTACAAAAGGTCTGTTTTTTTTCTTAAATATATTTGAAACTAATTTACCGAATATTCCCATTTTACTATCCTATATTAAAAGTATTTTCAGGGCATAATTTTATTATAGAAAAATATCCTTGTTCTGAAGTGTATATAAGATTTAATACTTCTATGATATATCTACTTTTTTCTAATAAAAACTTTTTAGGAAGCTCCAATGATACTATTTTACCTGTATCTAAAATATTATTATTATCATCAAGCCAGCTTTTATAATTTATAAATATTTGAGAAGACATCATTCGGTCATAAGCTCTGTCTCTGCTTGCTATATTTATTAATTCTTCTATAGTTTCTCCTATGCAATATTTTACATCTGTCTTATTTAAATATTTATTAACATCAGAATCTTTTATAGTATGAGATATACTTATACTTTCTATATTCTGCCCATATCTTATATATTCGCTTTTTCTTACATCGCCTCTTAAATCTATTTTAGCATCAAATACATTATTATCATTTAATACAAGAACAGGTTTTGTATTTATCCCTGTAATATTTTTTCCCAATTCTATTTCTGAATTAAAATTAACATTAATTAACGGTACAAATCCTTTAATAGATGTTCTTGAAATCTGAGTCATTATTTGATTAAAAAAACTTTCATTATTAATAAACTCCATATAAGAAAGTTTTTTAGTATCTCCTGCCTGCTGCTTAGTTTTTAAATTATTCTGAGAACATACAGTATTTAATAACTGTCCTATAGTCATCTCTTTATAAATATAATCATTCATTTTTATATTATTATTACAAAAACAAGATGATAAAGTTCTGCCCTTAAAAATATAACTATCTCTATTAGTCAAAGACTGCCAATCTTCTATAATTCCTTCAAATATAATATTATCATTAAAATATACTTTACATTTCTGATATATAAAAGGAGTAAAAATTTCTTTTAAATTTCCTCCATAAGGCATATTAATAATAATACTATTAGATATAGACTTTATATCATAATTTAATTGAATACTATTAAAAGCTGTTATTTCTTTATTATTAATAATTAATTTAATCATAATCTATATAAAATAATAAACCTTCCTACCTTTATTCATCATAAGAAGTTCATTTCCTACGATATTATTATCAGATATAAATTTATTTATAGCTTCATCATCTACTGTACCATAAAGTTCAGAAACTATATCAATAATACTTCTGTTTCTATTTAATGTATATTCCATTTTTATAGGAAGTTCACTTATATTCTGTATTAAATATTTTCTTGATAAATCAAAAGATTTTATAAGTTCATTTTTAGCATCAGCATTTATTACATATTCTTCTCCTGCTTTATAATTTTCCACAGGATCAGCTCCAATAGTACCTTCTATAGTCTCAAGACTAGTTAATATTTTATTTTCATATTCTAATAATTTATTTTCAACATAAAGAGATTGATTTTTATCTTCTAAATTTCCATAAGCAACAGATAAAGTCATTGAAGCACCTGACATAATTAAAAAAGCTTCTTTTATAGCTTTCTGCGAATAATTATAAGCATTATTTTGTATTATAGTATCTATCAATACAGCATATCCATTAACTTTATTTGCTATATTTAAATATAATTGAGCAGGTATTTTTAATACTCTATTTATTGCTATAACAGCATCTAAAGGCTTATTTATATAATCATTTAATGCCTGATTTATTTCATTTTGTATAATAGAAGAAATATCATTAACCAAATTAGCAGAATTAATGATGCCATCCATTACTTTTGTAAAAGTATTTAAATCTTCTTTTAATATAAGAGCCTGATAATTAGTATTAGCATCAGGACAGCCTCCTAATCCTGAACATTGATTTTTATTATCCATTTAATATACCCTTAATTTATTATTTAGGTTTAGAAGCCGCACTGCTTACAGCATCTACTTCTTGTATACCCTTTTCTCCATATATTTTTTGATAACAGAAAGGACATATCTGTTCTAATAAACTTCTTATAGTTACTGAGTTTTGACTATCAATATTATCTTTATTAACTCCGTTTTGTGGTATTACTCCATATTTATCAACTACTACGAATGTTACAGTAAGTTTTGCCATACCTATATCTTTAGCAAAACTCACTATTTCTTTAACATCGGTAACCACAACTTTTAATGGCTTAGGATATAGGGGGTGTTTTAATATAGCAGGTTTTGACTCTGTAGGCTTTTGTAATAATAATTCTCTAAATAAATAAGCCTGTTCATAACAGCTAGCAGTTTCATCAACATTTTGTGCTGAATCAGGATTATTTAATAATTCTTCTAATATCTGCTGACTTTCTGAAACTGTTTTTTTATTATCAAAAAATAAAAAATTACAAACAATCTTTGTTGCCTCTTTTCCATTATCCTGAGCATAAGTTATATTATTAACAGTATCTATAGTAACTTTTCTTTTAAAAGAGAAATTACCTTCATCTATAATAAGCCCTGTTATCTCTTTTAATTTTTTTCCTGTACTATCTTTATCTGCTTCGGGCGGCTGAAAAGAACAGGGTTTTAATTTATCTAATATACTCATTGTAAAATAACTCCATTAGGCAATGCTCCTACATTAGGCACAAAATAAGTTTCGCTTTCCACTCTTGTATTAGGATCATTTGTATTTATAATATTATTATTATTTACAGAGATAGTCATACTATTTTTTATTTCTTCTTTATCTTTTTGTTCTTCTTTTTTCTTATCTTCCTGGAATCCTGCTCTTTTATCAAGTTCTTTTTGAATGCCTTCAGAAAATCCTGTAATTTTACCGAATATATCTCCTATAAAACTTAATTTTTCTTTTACCCAATCAGGAAGAATAGAAGTTATTTTATCAATTAATAAACGAATTAAATGTCCTGCAAGTCCAAATAATGCATAGTATATATTCAAAAAGAAATCTAAAACTAGCTTTCCCAATGCCATTAATATACCTAATAAATCGCCTTGAAAAAATGCTCTTAATACATTAGCAAAGTTTTGTATAATTCTACCAAACCAAGAGAAAATTCCTCCCATATCTTTTAATTTATTAGCTATATCATATAAAAAACCTAAATATCCATTTATTATATTTCTAAACCATTCAAATCTTTTATATAATTGCCCAAATATTAAAGAAAGTCCAACTATAGCTGCTATTACCAATCCAATAGCACCAGCAGTAGTAGCTAATGCTGCTTTTATAGCATTCAATATTCCTCCGATTATATTAACAAGTAAAACATGTATTTTTGTAAATACAACAGAAAATGAACTTAGTATGTTTTTGAAACTAGCTAAATTTATCATAATACTTTGAAATATAGATAATACACTAGAACCAAGAGAAACTATTTTTATAAATATAAAAGCTAAAGGAGCAAAAAATACAATCATACCTGCTAAAAATCCTATAATATCTTTAAAAGGTTTTAATATATTAAGTATGAAAGCAAATACCTTAATAGCGAATTTCATTCCATTTATAAAAGCTGCTATAACATCTATAAAATCATAAAAAAGAGAAGTTCCATTCTCTAAATTAATAAGTATTTTATCAAGCCAATCCCAATTTTTAGGAATCAAAGCATCTAATATTTTATTGAAAGCAGACCATATTCTTTCTACTGCTTTTGAATCTTTTACATATTTAACTATATTGCCTGCTTCAAGCTGATTAATAATCACTGATTTTTCATCATCATTTATATCTTTTCTGCTTCTAACTTTATCTATATCATCTTTTCTAAAATATTCTACCTTAGGAGCTAAATAAGAATTTATTTTTCCACGCATAACCTCTAAAAATGGATTAAATCCTATCATTAAAGCTCTTGTAAGAAAAGGAGTTATTACCTGTCCTATACTTCCAAGAACTAAATCAAACTTTTCAGCAAACTGCTGAGCCTGCCCTTCAAATGTTGCTGTAAGTTTTTCCATAGCCTTATAAAACTCTCCGCCTTTATCAGTTAGATTATTTACAGCAGCTATAAGATGTTCTCCTGTTACTCTTCCAGCCTGCATTTCTTTAGCCAAAGCAACTTCTGATATTCCCATAGTTTTTGCCAATGCTTTATAAATAGGAATATTGCCTTTAAATACAAATCTGTCTAAATGCTCTCTAGTTACTCTATTCTCAGCAACTATTCTGCCATATCCCATAGCTAAAGATTCAAGAACATCATCTCTTCCTTTTGATAAATCTCCAAGTCTCTGTAATGTTTCCATTATTTTATCTTCTTCTATACCATATGATAAAAGTACATTAGCAGAATTTACCAAAGGTTTTGCTGTGAGAGGGCTATTTGATGACATATCTCTTATTTTAGTGAGAAGTTTATCAGCTTTTTCTATATCACCATTAAGTACTGTTGTCATATTAGCTAAAGCGGTTTCTGTCCAAGCAAAAGCATCTACCATTTGTTTGGTAACAGCAATAATTCCTGCTGCTGCTATAGAAGTTTTTATAAACATATCCTGCATATATCTATCAGCATAATAAATCTGCTGCTGCAGTTTATTCATACCTGTAGTCATTCTGCTTACAGGTCTTGTAAGTCTGTCTATAGCTGAAAATATTACAGCAACATTTAATACATTACTTCCTATTGCCATTAAAAATACCTCATTTAGTTTTTTCTTTTGCTTTTTCCATAGCTTTTTTTTCTTCCTCAGCAATATAATTAGCCCATCTCAGGCATTCGGTAAGTTCACTCATAGTCATACTTTTTATTTCTCTGTAAGAAAAATGAAAAATTTTAGCTATAATAGCCTGAGATTTTGCTATTGCACTTAATTCTTTAGCTGGGTATATCTCTTTTTAATCCGCCTGTTAAAAATATTGCTACTGCTTCTAAAAAATGGGTATCGCTTACTCTTAGAGTATCAATAAAAGGCTGATATTTTAATGCTACACATTTTTTTATTATATCATGACTAGTACGAAACGGATTAGATTTTTCATTATCTAATGTTATACTGTCTAAATCTTTAGCTTTAGGTTCACACATATCTATTTCTTTAATATCTCTTTCTGAACCAAAACTGTATTGTCTAGCAAATTTTATTTTAAAATAACTATCTCCATCATCATTTTTAGAAATAATGATTAAACCTTTCATAAGTCCTTCAATTATAGAATTAATAACACTTCTAGTTTTTCCAACAAAATTATCTAATTCTAATTCATCGCCTTGATAAAGCTGCTTATAAAAATCATTAAGCTCTTCTATTGCTACTTCTTTTTCTATTACTATATCCATTGTTTCCTCCTATTGTTGTTATATTATTTTATAATTCCTAATAAAATTAAATTAAAAATATTTATCTACTGATTGTTTTATTTTATCAGCCAAAGTATTTTTCTTCTGCATTAGAATAAAACTATCTCCTGCCATTGATATTTTAGCCGTTCTTTCCATAGCATCTATTTCTAAGCCTCCTATCATATATAAATCTCCCATATATGCTAAATCTCCTGCAATTTCTAAAATAACATGAACAACTAATTTATAATCCAATATTAACTGCAATATTCTCTCTGTTTTTAGAGTAAGCACAACTTCAAGATTATTAAAGCCTGCTGTAACTATATCTGAAACAGGAAAATTTCTAACTCCTAAATCAGATACAGTTTTATAGGTTTTATTCTCTATAGGATATTTGCTTATTGTAGGTATAATATCACAGCTGCTTCCTGTTTTTTACAGCAATATCATGATATGCTATAGAAAGATTAACTATATCGCCTGCATGTACAACAGTCATATTATATTCCTAAAACTTTACATTTTTTCAAACTTTAATCCTAATAAATCAACAGTTCCTGTATGATCTTTAGTTTTCATTTTATACTCACTTGCAATAGCCAACTCTCCATAAAAACTTGTGCCGCTTGCTAATGTAAGAAGAACAGGGTAGGCATTTCCTGAATCTCTCATATTAGCAAAATGCTGCATTAAATCTTCCCTCATAGCTAGAGTTATGCCGTATATACCTGCCTTTTGTTTTTTACCATAAACTATAATAGTATTTGCCGTACAATTTGTAACTTCATTAATCATAGCAGTTCTATCATCTGCAGTAAATACTATCTCGCAATCAGTATCTTCAGGTACAGGATATGAAACTCCATCTATAGTTAATTCCTGAATATCTCCTGCTCTTATAACTTGTGTATTCATAATTTCTCCTTATATTATAATTGTAAAGTCCAATCAATATTAAACTTGATTTGATTAAGAGGACTTGTAAAGTGAAGGAGCATAGATAAGACAAGTTTGCCTGCTACTGATGTATCAATATTAGCACTTAATCCTTCTATTGAAGATGAAGCATCATTTAAGAGTCCTCTGCTTTCCCAGCTTCTAATCAATGTTATTACATCTGCTTTTGCTGTTATAGGTTTAACAGCATTCACATCAGGACTTGGTGTAGATTCATCGCTTACTAAAACCGCTTGATAATAAGGTGCTTTTGAGAATGTAGTTTTTAATTCATACTGAATAAGCTGTATTTTTCCTATTGTCTGTATAAAAGAAAAAGCATCACTCTCTGAACCATCATCATCTTTTTTGAAAGTAGTTCTAGTATTTTCAAATAAAACTTCTCCAAACTCATTGTATATTACAGTACAGCCTCCTGCAGAAACTATTTCATCTTTGGCTTCATAATTTCTATATGGAGATACGCCTTGTAATATTCCGTCTATAGCTCCGTCTAATTGTGTTGCTGCACTTACTGCCAAACTATTTTCTATAGTTCTTGCTGTAAGAGCTGCTATCATATATTTAGGTGTAGGAGATTTTTCTGCCCAAAAAGCACAGAAATATTTATCATTTCTAGCTTCTATAAAAGACATATAATCTGATTTTTGGCTATTAAATCCACCTATAGCATAAAAGCCTTTATTTTCTGTTTCTGAAAATAATTCTTCGGCTCTATCCATAAGTAAATCTAAATTAGTTTTATCAGTGAAAGCAGTTGCTATACAAGTATAATGTTCGCTTCCAAAATTAGACAAAACTTTTTCTAATGAAACTTCTCCAGCACCGCCTGAGAAAGTTCCTAAAGTTACAGTTATTCCTTGAGGATTACTTGAAAGCTCATCTTCTGTAAGGTTCTGTGCCAATGTTATATCATTAGCAGTACTACCTTTCCATTTTGATGTTAGAGTAACTTTATTTGTTCCGTCCGCTGCTGTTACAGGTAAACTTATTTGAGAGGCTATTTTATTAATTATATTAGTATGTATAGTATCAGCATTTTCTCCTGTTTTTACTACTATAGATACTTTTTCGCCGCCTATATAAATTGAAAGAGTACCATTAGATGATGCTTCGCCTGTTACAGTTATATCAGCTGTTGCTTCAGCAGCACTTTCATCTTCAGAAATAGCAGCAGCATATAATTCAAAAGCATTATTACTACTGTTATTTACTCCATTAATCATTTGATGTAAAGCTGAACCTATACCAAAAGAATCTATAACTTTTTTACCTTTAATCTTTATGGGCATATCTTTTTTGCATGCAGCATCACTAGAAGCATTTCCTATAAGTAGTAATTTTCTAGGTATTTCAGATATACTAAGATTAGGATTTTTATTATTAGTGTCTACCGCTGTTATTCTTGCTTTGTTTCTATTAGCTAAACTTCCCATAATTACCTCCTTTATTCTTTAATCATTAAACTTGCTATATTCATATTTGATAATACTTCTTTTAATTCTACATAGCTATTAGAATCTGTAGGATAATAAGGCACATCAACCATAAAATACTGTCTTTGACAAGCAACTGATATTTCAAACTCATTAGGGTCTAAAAGATTTTCACATTTAAGCCATCTAAAATTAGAAGTAAAAGGTATGTTTTTACCGTCATTTGTTTTTATAGTAGGATTTTTTGTTTTATAATCCTGTAAAGCACTTCTTACCCAATTAGAATACATTAATCCCACTTTATAAGATAATTCATCTTGATTATCTGTTTTTATATATTCACTTTCTTTTTTATAAGCTGTATAAACATCTGCTAAAAATATTAAAGTATCTTGTTTATACTGATTAGTATTTCCTATTTTACTTCTTTCAATCTCATTCATATCCAATGATATGACAGCAGGGTATTTATCTAACTTATTCATTAAATTACTAGTACGGCTTGCATTAAGGATGAAAGGTTTATCTTCTTCTTTAAGTGTATCA
>CALXXQ010000187.1 GCA_944392715.1 uncultured Brachyspira sp. | reverse complement strand
ATCTTCTGCTTGATGATCTACTTTATCTAAATAACCTTCGAACATTTGTTTATCTTCATCAGATAAATCTTCTTCATTATTGATGATTTCTTCTGTATCTTCTTCTTTACTTTCTGCAGGTTCTTGTATTTCTTCAGTAGCTTCATTTTCTTCTATATTTTCAGCAGGCTCTTCTACTACTTCTTCTATATTATCTTGAGAAGTTTCTTCTATATTTTCTACATCTTCTTGTATTTCATCTTTTATTTCTTCTAAATCATTATCATTAATTTCAGAAATAGAATAGTTATTTTCTCTATAATCATCTATTATATCTTCTTCATTTTCATTTATATATCCGTCATCTATTTCTTCTAAATCATTATCATTAACTTCAGAAATAGGGTAGTTATCTTCTCTATAATCATCTGTTATATTTTCTTTATTATTTTGTGAAGACTCTATAATATCTACATCTTTTGTTATTAAATCAAGCTCATTGCCTGATAATTGTATTATATTATCATTTTCATCTATTTCTTCATTTATTAAATTTGATTCATCTATATAATCAACATTATCTATATCTGGTACTATTACATTTCTATTATTGTATTGTACATTAATATCATCTTCTTTTAAATTATCTTCTTTTATGAGGTCTATTTCTCTAGGTTCATCATCATCTATTTCAGGTAATTCCAAGTCCTCATCTATTGTTATAGAATTATTATCATCTACTATTATAGAGTTATCATCATCTAAATCAGGTATTTTTATTTCTTCTTCATCATCTTCATTTTTATCTGTTACAGGCTGATTATTAAATAAATCACTTAAATTAAAATCTTCAACGCAATCAAGAGTTTCCAATTCTTCTTCTGTTAAACTATCCTTTTCATATACTTCTTTCATAAGTATATCTTGTTCTTCAGAATATATATGTTCTACAACATAATTTTGATCTTCAGAAAATACTGCATTTTCTATATCTATATTATCTTTTGCATATGAAGTTCTTTTAATTTTTGTTCCATCTTCAGTTTCTATTAATGTGTATTTATCTAATGATAATTCTTCATTTTCTTGATTATCAGTATCTTGAGTTTTTTCTTCTATATCCTCTAATTCTTCTGAACTTTCTTCTATATCTTCTATATTAATAGGTTCTTCTTCATTATTAACTTCTTCTTGTATATTCTCTAACTCTTCTAAGCTTTCTTCTATACTGCTTTCTAAGTTCTCTGTATTTTCAATATCTTGTTCTTCTTGAGTGTCTTCATCATCATCTATATGATTAATATCTAAAAGCTCTTCATCAGAGTATTCTTTCATCTCTAATTCAGACTCTTCTTGTTTATCAGTATCTTGAGATTCTCGAGCTTCTTCCTGTATATTTTCTAGCTCTTCTAAACCTTCTTCTATACTGCTTTCTAAGTTCTCTATATTTTCAATATCTTGTTCTTCTTGAGTGTCTTCTTCATCATCTATATGATTAATATCTAAAAGCTCTTCATCAGAGTATTCTTTCATCTCTAATTCAGGCTCTTCTTGTTTATCAGTGTCTTGAGTATCTTGTGCTTCTTCTTGTATATTTTCTAATTCTTCTAAACCTTCTTCTATACTGCTTTCTAAGTTCTCTGTATTTTCAATATCTTGTTCATCACTGGACTTTTCTTGAGTATTTTCTAATTCATCTAAGCCTTCTAAACTCTTTTCTATGCTGCTGTCTATATCTTCTATTGCATTTAAATCTTCTATATCATCTAAATTTATATTATTTTCTGTATTTTCTGTTTCTATTGTATTTGCTAATTCTTTTAAACTTTCGTTTATTATATCATCATTTATATTAGTTAAATCTGAATTTTCAGTATTTTCTTTTTTTGCTATACTTGATAAGCTTTCTTCTAAATTATCTAATTCTTCTATATTTAAACTTATAATTTCATTTTCTATATCACTCTTTATATCATCTTGATTTTCTTCTTTACTTTCTATATTTTCATTACTATCATCTTCATCGTATAATATATTATTAATATCTAGAAGCTCTTCATCAGTATATTCTCTTATTTCTAGACTATTATCACTATCATCTTCTTCATTATTGTCATCATCATCTAATACATTTTTCTCATCATTATCTTCTATATCTAATAAATTGTCATCATTATAATCATCTAGATCTTTATTATCTAAAGTATTAACTTCTTTAAAACTATTATTCAAATCAAAATCTTCTACTGTTTCAATATCATTTAATTCATTTTCTTTTAAAACTTTTTCTTTTGTTTTTTCATGTACATCAGAGTATACACTATTTATTATTTCAGAATGTTCTGATGATAATTCTTCAGTTTTTTCTGCATTTTCTATATTTTTATTGGTATCTTTTTCATCATTATTACTTGAAAATAGTTTTGAAACATCTATTTCAGAATCTATCATTTGATTTGCAACTTCAATGTCGCTTTCAGATAAACTTAAAGTTTCCTGTAAGTTTTTATATTGTTTTGTTTCTTCTTCAGAATATGTTTCACTAGTTATTTCTATAGGTTCTTTATCATCTTCAAGATAATTATTAATATCTATATTTTGAACATTTTCTTCTTTATGATATTCTTTAGTAGTTATTTTACCGCGTATTTTAGGACTACTTTTATCTGTATTTCCAACTGATATTACTGGGAATTCATTTTCATTGATTTCTATAGTTTTGTCTAGAAGTTTATTTATATCATACTCATTGATTGAGACATCTTTATTATATTCAAAAATACTAGCGAATTCTTTTTCCACTATCAGTTCTCTTCATAATTTTTTCTTATAGTTGAATATCTTTTTTGTATATTAATCGTGGTATCATTAGTTATCGGCATATTATAATCAAATCCTATAGGAAGATAACCTAATTCTGTCATACCTCCGCAAATTTCTAAAACTTCAGATACAGAAGTTCCATATTTACAAAAATATACTCCCTGATTAACAACTGCTCCTTTTACTGTAATACTAATTAATGTACTATTTGTATCTGTATTTTTATGAAAAAATTTAATAAACATTCCAAATACAAATATTAATAATGTAAAAGATAAACAAAGTATTCTATCTCTCATAATATTATCGGTTTATTTATTTATTAACTAAATAAAATAATTTATTTAATGATACCATTCTTTTTATTTGTAGTCAAGATTTATATAATTAATATATCCCTTTAAATATTTTATACAAAAATATTTCTTTTTTGCTTGAATATTTATATACATAGTAGTATACTGTTAAAAATATTATATTTATTTCCGATAATAGTTGGTAAATAAAATTATATGGTGTTTATTATATGTTTGATTTAGATGTAGTTAATGCTTTCAGCAAAGGTACAGTAATTATATTAAAAAGTTATTTTAATTCAAAAGTAGGCAAAGGCGATGTAAGAATATACAGAAACGCTAATCATGTAGGCGGCGTTATAGTTTTTGTAGGTATTACAGGAGATTTAAGCGGAAGACTTATGTTTAATATGAGCAAGGCTACTGCTTTTAAATTAGCTTCTGCCCTTAATATGGAATCTATAACTACGATAGATGATATCTTTGTAGCTACCATTAAAGAATTTGTTAATATGGTTGCTGGAAGTGCGATTAATGATTTATCAACAAAACATATAGATTTAGATATGACACCTCCTGCTATACTTATGAGTGAACAGATGTCTATGCTCGAAAAGGAAAATGATAAAATATTATCCATAAATTACAAAACTGAACTTGGTGAGATATTTATGAATTTAATATTATTTAACCAATCTAATTAATAAATTTGTGCCTAAACTTATACAGTATTCCATATTAATATTTATATTATTTTTATTTTTAAAAATTATTATCACTAATATAATTATATCTAAAAAATCTGCAGTTTTTTTGAATAAACATTTTAAAGATGAAGATAAACTTTATTCTATAAAAGAGGTATCAGAAGCATTCCGATTAGAAGAAGAACATTTTTTAAAACTATTAGCAACTTTGGAAAAATACCATTATTTTAGTTTTTTTAATAAAAGAGGCGTTACAATGGTAAAAGATTTCTACTCAAAGTATGAATTAAAATATTTAGTTAGACTTTTATGTAAAAAACAAAAATTAAATATATAATTACATTATTTCTTTTATAAATAAATCATTAGATGTAGATAAATCAACTATTTCTAAACCATCGCTAACGGTACCATCTAAATGTTTAACAATAGAAAGTACAGGTCTTAATGGAAGATTAGGATTTTGTTCTATAACTCTTGCAATACTTCCATTAGAAAGTTTTACTCTTGTATTATTAGGATAAAAACCTACAGCTTTTTGGAAAGCTTTAACAACATCGCTGTCGAAATCTTTTTTAGCAAGGGATATTATTATTTTTACAGCTTTATCTGGCGTACAAGGTACTCCATGTTCTCCTTTAGTTATAAGATTATTAAAAGTATTACAAATAGAAACTATTTTACTGTATAAACTTATATCCTTATTATCTTTTTGGAATGGATATCCGCTTCCATCATATTTTTCATGATGCTCTAATACTATATCTGCTATATTATCATCTAAATTATCTCTTTTTACTAATTTATATCCCTGTGTAGGATGTTTTTTTAGTATAGCTTCTTCCTCTTTTGTGAGATTTACTTTATTTAATAGACTTTCTTGAATAAGTACTTTTCCTATATCATGAACCAATGCACCAAGCATAATATTTGCCATATCCACTTTAGTAAGATTTAATTCCCCAGCAGTTATAGCTGCCAATGTCGCTACATCAACTGCATGTTTATACATTGTTTCACCTTTTCTTTTTAACATAGACAGATAAGAGTGAGCATCTTTATTTTCTACAATAGATGAAAGCATATTATTAACTTCTTTTTTAATAGAATCAAAATCTATGCTTCCTCCATTTTTAGCAGTTTCATATAATGATTTAGTTTTTTCTATTGTAATTTCTTTATTTTTGGCAACTTCTTGACTATCAATTCTTAGTATTTTTTTTCCATTTTCTTCTATGACACCTCTTATAACAGCTTTTTTACCATCACCAGATGTATTAACATGATTTTCTTTTTTTAAATCCAAAAGTTCCATTACACTAACAGTTGTAATAGAATTTCTTTTTAAAGTTTCTATTATATCTTTTGTAACTATAGTTCCAATATCTACTATTCTTTTATCATCACTGTTATATATATTACTAGCTACTTTCATTCCTTCTTTTACTTCGCTTAAAGGTATAGTAATCTTTGCCATTTATTATCCTCACACTAATCATTATATTTAGATTATATAATATCATATAGCTGTATATTATCAAGTAAAATTATGTTAATTTGAATTAAAATTAACTCATGTAGCTTTTCCAAATCTTATAGAAGTTACATTATATTTATTGAGCCTCAATATGAACATGGCTAATATTACGGCTAAGAACAATGATGCAATTATAAAATAATTTGCTATTGATGCTCTAGTTTCATTTTGAATACTATTAAGTCTCTCTGATTTTGAATTGATACTTTCATCTATAGCATTAGCTTCAGATATATTTCCGCTTTCCATCAATGAACCTTTTCTTATTCTTAAATTATCTATTTCTTTTATTATGCTGTCTGCTTCTCTGTCTTTTTTTATTTTAGCATATAGATTATAGCCCCAAGTACCTATACCTATGATAGATAGTATGGATGTTATTATAATAAGAACTAATATAGCAAATTTTCTTTTTTTTATGCTTAAATTCGATATATTCAATGATTTTGATTTTATTTCTTCAATATGATCTATAAGTTCTTTAGAGTCTGGATATGTTAATCTAGCTTCTTCCATACAAGATAATAGATTTAACATAGATTTATATCTTTCAGATCTTTGAAATCCTAAATAATATTTATCTATTTCTTTTATTTTATCTTCTACAGTATGTTTAACTACTTTAGGTTTTAAAAAATATGATTTTTTATTTTTTTTCTTTTTATTATTGTTTTCTTCTGATGAATCATCAGATATATCTTCATTTTCATCATCTATTAGATTAATATTATTATTATCATTATTATCAACAAAGCCTTTATCTAATTTTCTAATACCTCCCAATGTATTTTCCTGACTTACTGTATTTCCATTTCTGTCTTTTACTTGAACTCTAATGCCGAATGTATTTCTAAACATAGCTTCAGCACTTTCTACACTTGTATCTTTATTAATTACTATAAAAGCTTTTTGATTTTTTCTTGGATCTGCTATTTCAAATAGTTTAATATTATCAGATTTATGAGCACCTTTATATATACCTAATGATACTCCAAATTCTCTATCAAAAGCATCAAGAAGCTTTGATATTGACATATCTAATGTAATCTTCATAATAAAACCTCATTATATAGGCTATTTTACCATATTTTACAATAAATAAAACACATCACTGTAAAAAAAGAAAAAATATATACCATAATACTTGATTTTTCTTTACTATAATTTATAATCTAAGCTATTAAAAACCTAAATTTATAATGGTTGATAATTACATATTGCCGAGATGGCGAAATTGGTAGACGCAGCAGACTCAAAATCTGCCTGAGGCAACTCAGTGAGGGTTCGAGTCCCTCTCTCGGCACATTTAAATTGCTATAAATGAGTGTGCCTATGAATTACTCAGCTATAATAATAGATGATGATAATAACAGATTAAACAAAGTTAAAGCTACTTTAGAAAGCTCATCTATAAGTGTCTTTATAGCAGAAAATTTATATGAACTTATAAGTAAAATATATAAATATAGTATAAAAATTTTAGTATTTAATCCCAATTTAGTATGGATTAATGTTATTGAATTTATTTCAGAACTTAAAAAGCTTCCGAATTTTGATGAATTTACAATATTCTTCCTATATGAAAATATAGATATAGATTTAGAAAATGAAGCAAAAAAGCATAATATTATATGTATGAAATATCCTTCACATATAAATAAACTTGTTAAAAAAATAGTATCTTTATGATTCAATTATAAATTTTATAAAGAATGTAGTTCCTTCATTGACTATAGATTCTACTTCTATAGTACCTTTATGTTCTGATATTATTTTTTCTACAGTTGAAAGGCCTATTCCTGTACCTTTTTCTTTTGATGTGAAATAAGGCTCAAATATTTTATGTAAATTATTTTTTTCTATACCAATTCCAGTATCTGTGATGCTGATTATAAAAAATTCATTTAAATCTATGATTTCATGATATGATGATATATATATTATTGAGCTTTTAGATTTTTCCATAGCCTCTACAGCATTTTTTATTAAATTTCTAAAAGCCATCATTAATTTTTCTCTATCCATATTAATGAAATAATCATGTTTACTTAGAACAACATTGAATTTTATATTATTAGTATTTTTAAAAGATTCCAAAACCTCTAATAATGCAGAATTGATAGAAAGCTTATCATCGGATAATTTAATAGCAAATGAAAATTCAGAAAAAGATTTTACCAAATTTGAAATAGCATCAGCATTTTTTACTATAAGATTTGCAGATTTTTTAGTTTTTTCAACATCTTTATCTGTCATATTCGTAGAAATTCTTCTTTCTATAAGCTCAGCATTCATTATTATAGGCATCAGAGGATTTTTTATTTCATGGGCCACCTTAATAGCAGCCTCTCTCCAAGTTTCAAGCCTAGCCCTTGTATTTTCTCTATCCCTATGATACTTTAATGCCCTTGCCATTACATTAAATCTATGTATCAAATTTCTCATATCATGAACTCCTCCGAGTTTCATGTCAATATTAAAATCAGCATTTGTTATAGAATTAGTGGCATTAAGTATTAAGCTTACAGGTCTCGTTATAAGTCTTGATAAAGCTATTCCAAATATAATAGAAAAAAATGTAGATATTCCAAGTACAAATAAATATAAAAGATTAAGTATCATAGAAAATTCATTTGTAAATATATTAACAGAATTATATATTCTAAAAGCTTCCAAAGCACTATTTCTAATTTCTATATAATTTTTAGGCATAGACTCAGACCATATTACATAATTATTGCTATATGATAAAGGTATAATAGCATTAACATAAAATGAACCATTATACTCACTATTAATGAATAGGGTATCATCATTATTTAATTTATAATTAATGTCCAAAGGTACATAATTGGCTGAGTTTAAAAATATTATATTATTGCCATTATATGAATTTGATAAAAAAACTATATTGCTGAAATATTTTGAATTTTTTAATGTCCTAATTACATCATCATAATTCATATTTCCAATTTCTAAATTATGAAACAAATTATTAAAATATCCTATACCTACTTTTTTTATAGTATCAAACATAAAATCCTGTTTATCTTTTATTTCTTTATTTGATATATCTATTACATATGATACAGAATCATTAATATCATTATCCAAAAATAAATTTAAATTTGTTTTTATTATATATGTGGATATTTTACTTACAAATATACTTGGAACAACTGTCATAAGCCCCATAATAAATACTATTACCAATTTTAGATGAGAGCCTTCTTTTTTCATTATAGCATCAAGTATAAATTTAATTATTATAATTACCCCTATAATAATGCTTGTAAATGGGAAAAATAATACAGAAAACATATAAAATTTATTTGTAATATTAGGTTCATATATAAAACTACTTACCCAAATAGCAGCTATTAAATTTATTAAAGTGAATGTGCATATAAGGCTTGGAAATAATATTCCATATCTTAATTTTATTTTTAATATTAATTTTTTTATTATATTCATAATATTTATTACTTTTCAAGTATATTTTTTAATATGATTTTCATATCTTCTATTTTTTTCAATTGATAAGCATTTATGCCTATTTCTATAGCACTATTAACATTATTTATATTATCATCTATAAATATACATTCTTCTGCTTTTAAATTAAATTTATTTAAAAAATATTCATATATATCTTTATTTGGTTTAATCATTTTAATATGTGCCGAAATAACTCCTCCAATACAGGTATTATCAAAAAAATCAGTTTCTTTTTTTAATTTTTCAAATGTTTCTGAAGGCATATTAGAAAGATAATATATATTATAACCTTTATTTTTATATTCATTTAATATTGAAATATTATTTTTATGTTTATTTAAGCATAATGTTAATGCACTGTCAAATAATTCATTTATAGGCTTATCATATTTAGGATTATTTTTTATAAATAATTTTCTAGCTTCTTCAAATGGTAAATCCCCTTTATCCATAAGATGCCAATTTTCATTTTCAAATGTGCTTTTAATAAATTCATTTTTATCTTTTTCATCTATGTTTTTATTAATGAATCCTTCTACATCAAATTCATATAGTACATTACCTATATCTGAAATAATATTTTTAATCATTATAAATGCCTTTTATAAAAAATAATTTTATTTATTATATTTTTGATGGAATGTTTGTCAAGTAATATTATAATTTTTATATAATATTATGTTAGTTTATAATTATAGTATTGACAAATAATAAAAAAGAATTTATATTGTAGTAACTCTGCTGTTCTCGTTAAGCGATTGTACATTCTTGCGCCAGTATAAATTAATGCATAAGGGATCTAGAGCGAAGCATTAATGATAGGCTCGCCGTTATCGCGATACGGTTTTGAGAAATCAAGGTCATGTTTCTGAGGAGCCCACCTGACGCGAAAGCTCAGGCGCATCTATGTCGTGTACGGCTCAGCGGAGCTTTTATTTTATAATATATTATTCAATTATTTCCATTAAATAAAACATTTCAAGTAAAATTTACTTTAGCCGATAACTAATATAGTTTTTATATCTTTTGAATTGGGATATAACTTTTATATAAAAGGCTTTAGTATTATGAATGAAAATAAAAAACAGAAAATAATGAAAACGATTTTAAGCTTGATGATATCTTTTCTCATCATTTTTATAGTTGCAATGTTTGCCCGTGCTGCAAGTAATACTATATTACCAGAAAATAACTCTATAGCAGTGTTTATCAATGATTATCTAGATATGATGATGCAGAGAATGGATAAAATAGCTGTAAAAATGAAAATAAAAAGAAATAGTGTTTCGGAATATCAAGTTAATCTTATCACACAATCTATATCTGATTATGTGGGATATAATATGTATCAGACTGCAGATTCTTTAAAGAATTTTGATCCGAATAATGTTCCTGCTAAAACACAATTAGATAAATATAAAAATAGTTATTATAAAATGACAGTAGAAAATCCATATTTAAGAGGAATGACTATTTTTGATATAAATGGAAAAATGCTTCTTAATTTATATTTATCAAGAAATAAATCTTGGCCTTTAGAACTTCAGGATAATTTAATAAAAGAGATTAAAACAAAAGGTTCTTTAGTTTTAAATGCTACTAATGAAAATGCTTTTTATATAATGGAATATATTAAAAATTCGAATGGAGAAATGATAGCAGCTACTAGAAATGATTATGCTTATGTATCTGATATAGCTATGTATTATCAGGTTGCTGATAAGAGACTTTATGTTAGTGATGCTAGAAATTCTGTTTATAATGTTAGAGAGGCTGTTGGAGATAATAATATAGAAAAAGTTTCAAGCCTTATAAATAGATATGCATATTATAAAAAGCAGCCTAGCTTTATGGTTAATGATTCGCTTTCTGTTTCTATGATAGGAAAGGAATATCCTAATTACTTTGAACTTATAGTATTAGCTGTTACTGCATTATTAATATTAATTTGCCAATTAGTTATAAAAGGTGTGGCTTATTTTTTCCAGTATCTTATGCAAATTAAGAGCAATAGAAACTATGTTGAAAGTGTTATGGGAAGCGATGAACTTATAAGTAAAAGTATAGTTAATAATGAATTGCCTAAATCAAATTCTATAGAAGAAATGCCTCCTATTATTCAAAAAGTTCATTATAAAGTTCCTGATGAATATTTAAAGGAAAAAAATAATAATGATGATAAATTTAATATAGGAAATGATATATTAAATATAGTATCTTCTATAAAAGAAGAAATAAATATGTGTAAAAATAAATTTTCAGTTACAAAAGAAGATTTGGAAGAAGTAAAAGCAGAAGAAACAAAAATAATAGAAGAACAAAAAATAGAAGAAATAAAAACTGATGATATTCCAGATGAAAATAAAATTTCTGATGAAAATATAGAATCTAATATCATAGAAAATGAGCAGATAAATGATATAGAAGATGATTATGAAAATTATGATGATATAGAAATTGCATTTGCTTCTATAAAAAGAGATTTGCAAGAAGAATATGAAAGAGCTATAGAAGAAACATTTTTAGAAGATAGTGCATATGATATTGATGAAGAGGATAGCATAGTCTATGATTATGATGAACAATTAGAAGAAGAGAATGAAGAAGATAATATTACTTTATCAGAAGATACAGAAAAAGAATTTATGTCTATATCTAATGATCAATTTAATAATGTATCTGAAAATAGTGAAAATGAATTAAAAAATAATGTATTAGATAGTATTGAAAAAAATGATTCTATAATAAGAGAAGAGTTTAATAGAAAAATAGTATTAAATTCTAAAAATAATGAAGAAGAAAATAAGAGTTTATTTGAAAGCAAAAAAAGTGATAATTATATAAATAATGATTCTCATGATATCAGTATGGATATATTAAATTCATATAATAAAGCTATCGATAATATGAAAGTAAAAGATGAAAAAGAAAACATTTCAGAAAAAGAAGAAAAAGTAAAAACATCTGATAATTCAAGAGCAGATGATGTATTTGCAGCTTTTGATAAAATGCTATCTTCCATAATAAATAAAGCAGAGGAAGATGCTAAAAAAAGCATAACAAAAAAATAATAGTGTTTTAAGTAGAGGTGATATATGTCTGACAAACATAATAAGATATCTATCTTTGTATATGTATCTATATTAATAAATTTAATAGTTTTAGCCTTATTCATTACATTTGTATTTGGGCTTAAAAAAGATGCTTTTGATGTTGATACAAAGAAGCTTGATAGAAATGCTTTGATATGTCAGAATAGTATATTAAATCTAGTGAAGGACTATGATGATAGACTTAATAAAATAGTTGATAGCTATCCTTTTATAAATCTTTTGCAGCAGGTTATATTAAATGGTATAGATGAAGCAGAGAGAGATAGAATTATATATATATTCAGAAGCGGAAATTATCCTTTTGATACTGTGGCATTATATTTGGCAGATGGGAAATCAGTATTTTCTTCACCTGTAAAAACTAAACCAGTTAATTTAGAAAATTATAAAAACTCTAAAGCAATTGCATTTTTTGATAAGGATTATGATGGTGTTTATTTTGTAAAACCTATAAAAAATGATAGAGGAATAGAAGTAGGTTATATAGTAGCAAGCGTATTCAAAAAAATATTTGAAAATACTTCATATAATCTTAATTTTGCTGTACTTCCAAATGGTGTAGTTTATTATAATCCTTCTATAGATATTAACAGCATATCTATAGATAGTTTAACACAGTATATGAATAAGGATATAGGAAGCTCTGGAACTATTGAAGCTGATAATAATACATATGCTTTTTATTCTAGAAAAGTTAAAGATATAGATAATTTTAGTGTTGGTATATTAGAATTAAATGTTCCTATAGTACAAAGATATTTAAAATATATTATACTAGCGCTTTTATCATTATCATTTATTTTCTTATTAATTACTTCTCTAATAGAGAGAAGAGCACCTGCAAATAATATTGCAGAAGAAGATGAGGAAACGGATGAAGAAGATGATATATATGATGAAAGTGAGCCTCCTATAAATAATTATGCTAATGCTAATATTGTCAATGATGAAGAATTTAATATAGATGATTATGATAATAATTTAGAAGCTTTGGATGATGAAAGCATAAAATATTTGAATAAAAGAGATAGGATAACAAAAAATAGTAAACTTGATTTACCTGATATAGATGATGTTAAAGATATAGAATTTGAAAATGATGTTCCAAATTTAGATAACTTAATTAATGAAGATGATGAAGATGATATAAAATTAGATGATGTATTAGAAGAAGGCGGAGAAACTACAAAAGATGATGAAATTATCAAATTAGATGATGTATCTTCTTTGAATAATGATTTAGAAGATGAAGAAGATGAGAATATCAAATTAGATGATTTATCTTCTTTGGATGAAGTATCAGATAATAATGAAGAGCCTTCAGAAGAAGACGAAGTACCTAATTTAGATGATATATTAGAAGATGCAGGGGAAGAAAATAATCCAGAAGAAGAATCAAAAGATAATGAAGAAAATTATCCAGATATGAAGGAATATTCAGATGAAGAGCTTTTAGATTCTGATCATATATTAGAAGATGAAGAAGATGAGAATATCAAATTAGATGATTTATCTTCTTTGGATGAGTCATCAGATAATAATGAAGAGCCTTCAGAGGAAGACGAAGTACCTAATTTGGATGATGTATTAGAAGATGCAGGGGAAGAAAATAATACAGAAGAAGAATCAAAAGATAATGAAGAAAATTATCCAGATATGAAAGAATATTCATATGAAGAGCTTTTAGATTCTGATCATATATTAGAAGATGAAGAAGATGAGAATATCAAATTAGATGATTTATCTTCTTTGGATGAAGTATCAGATAATAATGAAGAGCCTTCAGAAGAAGACGAAG
>CALXXQ010000186.1 GCA_944392715.1 uncultured Brachyspira sp. | reverse complement strand
GAATTAAATTTTATAAATATATTATAATCCATTTGATTTTTCATTAATTTTTTTATTAATTCTTCTATAGTCTTCATAATAATCCTTTTATTAGAATTTAAAAATAATATATACTTTTTTTATACTTATTTCAAATTAATATAATAAAAATATAATTTTTGATTACTGTATATGGTTATTTTTATATTTTTGTATTATAATATTTCTACTAAATTATGATAAATCAAAGAAGAATTGCATTATGAATGAAAATACTGCTGTATATAAATTGATAAATATATATGAACAATATGGATATAAAAAAATAAAATTAAGCAAATTTGAAGATTATAGTTTATATAATAATTATAAAGACTTTCTTCAAACCGAGCATATATTAACTTTTATGAATTTAAATGGGAGTTTGCAGTCATTAAGACCAGATGTTACATTATCAATAGTAAAAAAAGTTTTGAAAGATAATGATAAATATACTAAAAAAATTTATTATATAGAAGATATTTATAAAGTAGATGAAGTTTCAAATGAATATGATGAAATACAGCAGGTTGGTGTTGAAATAATAGGTACACTTACAAAATATTCAAATTTAGAAATAATTAGTATGGCAATAGACAGCTTAAAATCTATTAGTAATGAATATATATTGGAAATATCAAGTATAGATTTTATGTTTGCATTGATAGATGAGCTTAATTTAGATGAAGATAAAAAATTAGAAATACTTAATTTTATATATAAAAAAAACAAGCATGATTTAGAAAAGGCATTAATAAATAATAATATAGATGATAAATATAAAAATAATATAATATCATTAATAGATTTATCAGGCAATTATAGAGAGGTATTGAAAAAGATAGAAAATATAATTTTAAATGAAAAAATGAGAAAAGCTTATGATGAACTTAGCAGTTTATTGGCTGTATTTGAAAATTATAATAATTTTGATAATATTTTACTTGATTTTTCTATAGAAAGTAAGCTTGGATATTATAATGGAATCATATTTAAAGGCTATATTAAAGGAAATAATGATGCTGTTCTTTCAGGCGGAAGATATGACAGGCTTTTAGATAAATTTAATGCCCACACTTCAAATGAAAAAAATAAGAAGAACGCTATAGGCTTTGCTGTTTATATGGATAAACTATATACAAGCGATATATCTGAAAATGAATATGATTTTGATGTATTGATACTATATAAAAGCGGAGACGAAAAAATTTTATTAAATAAAGTACAAAATTTGATAAAAGAAAATAAGAAAGTTAGGACAGATATATACAGTGATAACTATAATACAGACTATAGCTACAAAGAAAAATACATATTTGAAAATAATAATTTTATAATATAATCAAATTAAACATAAAAATTGAAATCGCTTAAAATCTAAACTACATAGTAATTCTTGAATAATATACAAAGCGACTAACAATTTTTATAATTTAATTCAATAATAGATAATATCAGATATTATTTATCACTGTCAAAAAACACTATTCTTGTAACTGTAGGATTAAGTTTTACAACTGTACCATCATCAAGCTTATGTTCAGTTAACATAATATCTGTATTTTTTAATTTTTTAGTTTTTTTATTTGTCATATAACTACCTCCATTTAAATAGTATATAAATCATAATTAAATTGTCAATAAAATATATAAAAATATTATTATTTAATATAATGTGCATATAAATATAATATATGTAACTTGACTAATTCATAATAATATATTATATTACTACAAATTATTATGAATATATAAATAAAAAAAGGAGATAAATATGTTATTAAAAAATATAAATAAACTAGTATGGTGGATACCTATAAAAAAATTAAGGGATGATATAAGAAATAAATTAATAATAAAACAGGCAAATAAAAAAATGGATCTTAAATATGGTGAAAAAGAAACTATAGTAATTGACCCAAATAATGACAATGATATAGAAAAAATAGAATTAGTTAAGGATATAATATATAAAAAAAGACATAATAAAACAACAAAAATATTACATGATTATTTTATAAATAATAAAGATAATGCCATCCGTAAACCTTTTTCATATTTTGATTTATATGAAAGATATTTTAAGAAATATAGAGGCAGAGATATAAATTTATTAGAAATAGGTGTCCAAAATGGTGGATCTACAAAAATGTGGAAACATTATTTTACTCATATGCTTCCAGGAATAAAAGTTCAAATTTATGGAATAGATATAGATGAAAAATGTAAATCAATAGAAGAAGAAGGTATAAAAATATTTATAGGATCACAAAGCGATAGAAATTTTTGGAAAAAAATAAAAAATGAAATACCAAAATTAGATATAGTAATAGATGATGGTGGTCATAGTATGGAACAGCAAATAGTAACTTTAGAAGAGATATATGACCATATTAAAGATGATGGATTATATTGGTGCGAAGATGTAGGTACATCATATTGGCCAGAGACATACGGGGGGGGGTATAAGAAAAAAACATCTTATATAGAATATACTAAAAACATTATAGATTATTTAAATGCTAATAGCGCAATTAAGAAAGACAGTTTAGAAATTAATAAATACACAAATACAGCATATTCAATATGTTTTCATGAAAATGTTGTTGTTATAGAAAAGAAAATAAGACCAAAAATATACCAAAAATATTTAGAAGCATTAATTGGAATAAATCTAAATTATGGAAAAAGAATTTATTAAATATTATTACTGATTAAATTAATAAAACTTTTTAATATTACTTTCATTTTTTAAGAAAGATATTTTATTTTATGATAAAAGTAAAAATAAAGATGCTAAATTATTTGAAAAAATATTTTATTATATTATAATGTTTTTAAAAAATAGATAAAAATATATTGAAGAATAAAAATTATGATTAATATAGCATTACCAAAAGGAAGATTAGTAAATAAGGTATATACTCTATTTGAAAAGATAGGTTATGAAAATAAAGAATTATTAGAAGATAATAGAAAATTAGTATTTGAAAATAAGGAAAAGAATGTAAGATACTTGATAGTAAAGCCTTCTGATGTTGGAATATATGTTGAGAAAGGGGTTGCTGATATAGGCATTGTAGGAAAAGATATACTGCTTGAAAATAATCATGATGTTTATGAAATTTTGGATTTAAAATTTGGAAAGTGCAGAGTTTGTATGGCTTCTGTTAATGGATATAAAGAGGATATTGAAAGAAGATTAAGAGTTGCTACAAAGTATGTTAATATATCAAAGAACTATTTTAATTCTATAAATAGAGATGTTGAGATAATAAAATTAAATGGTTCTATTGAGCTTGCTCCAATATTGAATTTATCTGATGTTATAGTTGATATAGTAGAAACAGGAAGCACATTAAAAGAAAATAATCTTACTGTTATAAAAGAAATTATTGATTATATTAGTGCTAGGCTTATAGTTAATAAAGTAAGCTATAAATTCAAAAATGATTTGATAAAAAAAATAGTAAATAATATAGAAGAAGTTTTATAAGGGAAGTTTTATGATAAAAGTAATTAATTATAAAGAATGCAAATCATTAGATGATATATTATTAAGAAGCCAATTCAGCCATGATGATGTTAATGAAAAAGTGAAAGCAATACTTGAAGATGTTAAACAAAATGGAGATAATGCATTAAAAAAATATTCTAAGATGTTTGATAATGCTGAAATAGAAACTTTAGAAGTAACAGAAAAAGAAATAGAAGAAGCATATAACAGAGTTGATGATAAGTTTAAAGAGACATTAAAGCTAGCCTATAATAATATAGAAAAATTCCATAAAAAACAATTAAGAAATAGTTATATAACAAATGAAGAAGATGGCATAGTAATGGGTCAGATTATAAATCCTATAGAAAAGGTAGGAGTTTATATTCCTGGCGGCACAGCAGTTTATCCTTCAACAGTGCTTATGAATGTAATACCTGCTAAAGTAGCTGGAGTAAATGAAATAATATTAGTATCTACTCCAAACAAAGAAGGCAAAATAAATGATAATATATTAGCCGCTGCAAAAATAGCAGGGGTAAACAGAGTATTTAAAACAGGCGGTGCTCAGGCAATAGCTGCTTTAAGTTATGGTACAGAATCTATTCCAAAAGTATACAAAATAGTAGGGCCAGGTAATATATATGTTGCTATGGCTAAAAGATTAGTATTCGGAGAGGTTTCTATTGATATGGTGGCAGGTCCTAGCGAAGTATTAATAATAGCAGATGAAACAGCAAATTATATACATATAGCTTCTGACATGCTTGCCCAAGCTGAACATGATAAATTAGCTTCAAGTATATTAATAACAACAAGTAAAGATATAGCAGAAAAAACAAAAGAAGAATTATACAAACAATTAGAAAAATTAAGCCGTAAAGATATAGCAATGGAGTCTATAGAAAATAATGGCAGAATAATAATAACAGATACAATAGATGAGGCATTATATATAAGCAATGAGATAGCCCCTGAACATTTAGAGATAAGTATAAAAGATCCTTTCTCTGTATTAAGTAAAATAAAAAATGCAGGTTCAATATTCTTGGGAGATTATACTCCAGAAGCATTGGGTGATTATTTATCTGGTGCTAATCATGTAATACCTACAAGCGGAACAGCAAAATTTGCTTCTCCATTATCAGTAGATGATTTTATAAAGAAATCTTATATAACTTACTATACTAAAGATGCTTTAAGTAAAGTAAAAGATAATGTAATAAATTTTGCTGAGAATGAAAGTTTAGAAGCACATGCAAATTCTGTAAGAGTAAGATTTTAATATATACTAATATAATATCTTAAAGTATTAGAATATTATTTTTTATCTTTCATAACATTATTATGAACAAAAAACATCATATTAATAAATACGTAAATTATCATCATACTTGCAACTATAAGTTCAAATATAGAAATAATATTCCATATATAATAATACTCTCCATTAACGCTTTTTGAATAATTAGCATATTTAAGCAAAGCCTGAGCACCTACAGCTAAAGGGAAAGTATAAGCTGCAAATAAAGGTATGAATTTTATTTGAAAAGCTCTTATTAGGGATAAATATACTTTAAATGTAGTAAATAAACCCAATGCCAAAAGGAAATTGAGCAAAGCTGTATTATAATCAGTAAATGCTGATAAATAACCGCAAAGACAAAGATTAGCAGGAGCTCCCATTACAGCAAATGCTGGAAATCTGTCATCAGCTAAAGGATCATGAAATATTATTCTATAAAATATAAAAGGAAATAATATGATATAAAGAACTGTACCTATATAAACTATTATTTGAGAAACTTGAGGAAATCCCATATTAGTACCGCTTACAGCAGCAACTACAATACCAACAGGAGGAACAAACCAACTAGGCAGTATATGATGCAAATCTTTTAAATTCATTCTATGTGCTAAAAATGTAATAGCAAATATAACATGAACAGCAATTGCAATAAACCACATAGCTATACCAAGCGGTCTTACAAATTGAACTACTGAAGATGATATCACCATAACAGCCATATCAAGAGTAGGAATAGTACTTCCTGCAACAGGGTGCTCTAAATCATTTAGAAAATCTCCAAATGATGAAAATATTTTAGTTATAATAGTTAATATTAAAATAGATGAAATTATTGCTCCAATATAAGCAAAATATTTAATACCAGTAAATATAGTCCAAGCATTAAATATACCGCCTACACCAAGTGCCAAACCTGTTAGAGCTAAAGGCATTTTTTGAATTCTTTTTGTCATTTTATATTACTTCTTAATATTTTATTTTTATAATTTAAAATACATTATAAATAAAAAGAGGTTCTCATATATTCTATGAAAACCTCTTTAACTCATTTATTTATACAGTTATTTGTATAACTTCTTCCTCTTTGGAATTATTATCCATATTATCTTTTTTATCTAAATCACCGCTTTCTTTATTATAAACATGAAGCTTATTATAAAGTTTTACACCAGTACCAGCAGGTATCAAGTGACCTATGATAACATTTTCTTTTAATCCAAGCAATTTATCAACTTTACCTTTAATAGCAGCATTAGTCAAAACTTTAGTAGTTTCTTGGAAAGAAGCTGAAGATATAAAGCTTTCTGTATTAAGAGCAGCTTTAGTTAAGCCTAAAAGTACAGGCTTACCGCTTGCTGGAGAACCTCCTGCTTCTTCATATCGTCTATTTTCTTCTTCAAATTCATATTTATCAACATATTGTCCAACAATGTATTTAGTATCGCCTGGATCTGTTATTTCAAGTCTTCTAAGCATCTGTCTTATTATAAGAGCGAAGTGCTTATCATTAATACCTACACCCTGCTGATTATATACAGCCTGAATTTCTTCAAGTAAGTAAGTCTGTAAAGCTAAATCTCCCTGAGTTTCTAATATATCATGAGGGTTTATCTTACCAGCACATAATTGAGTACCAGTTTTTACTTGGTCTCCATTTCTAACAAGAAGCATTTTACCATGAGGAACTAAGTGCTTAGTTTCATCAAATTCATTTCTGATTTTAACTACTTTTTTACCCTTATGAGAACCTCCAATTTCAACCTCTCCGTCAATACCAGCAATAATAGCAGTATCTTTAGGTTTCTGAGCTTCAAGCAATTCCTGTACTCTTGGAAGACCTCCTGTAATATCTCTACTTTTCTGCTGTATACGAGTTGTTTTAGCAATAACCTCACCAACTTCAACTTTTTGGTTATTTTCAACCATAAGCTGAGCACCATTAGGTATATCCGTTTCAAAAGTATCATTATCGCCTACAATCAAAATCTTAGGCTGCATACTAGAATCTTTAAACTCTTGAATGATATTAGTTTTATTACCTGTCTGATCATCTATTTCTTCAACCAAAGTTCTTCCAGGTATGATATCCTGATATCTTACAATACCAGCTTTTTCAGAGATGATAGGCTCATTATAAGTATCGAAGCTAGCTATAACTGTATTAGCTTCTATAAATATATGTTCATCTACTTTATATTCGCTTCCAACTTTAATTACAATTGTATGCTTATTACCTGTAATCATTATATATTTATCATCATCAGTGATTTTGAAAGTACCATTATGAGTAGCTTTAATTTCTGTACCATCTTTAAGAGTAGCTATAACATCACCGATTAGAACTTTAGCATTGTTTTCAGCTAAAACTTCTTTCAAAGTAGATTTTTCCCATTTATCTAAAACTCTTCTAATAATTAAATCACCCTTTCTAGCTGTTATTTTAATACCATTAGGCTGAACAACATAGTTAGAGAATTGTTCTATATATATAGGATAATTAACTTTAATTTCATTTTCTTCTACCATCTGAGTAGCAACACCGCCGATGTGGAAAGTTCTCATTGTAAGCTGGGTACCAGGCTGACCGATACTTTGAGCAGCAACTACACCAACAGCCTCACCAATAGAAGCTAAATTATTTGTAGATAAGCTTCTTCCATAACATTTCTGACATACACCCATTCTGCTTTCACAAGTAAGAGGATGTCTTATATTTATTTTTTCTATACCAGCTTTTTCTATTATATCACCGATTTCTTCTGTTATCTCTGTATTAGCTGAACATATAAGTTCTTTAGTAACAGGATGATATATATGCTCGCTTGTGAAGAATCCTACAACGCGTTCTTTAAGAGATTTTTTAATTTCATCCCCGTTTTTTATAGCCTCTATAGAAATACCTTTAACAGTACCGCAGTCATGCTCAGAAACAACAACACCAATAGCAACATCAACCAATTTTCTAGTAAGATAACCAGCACTTGAAGTTTTTAATGCAGTATCGGCAAGACCTTTTCTAGCACCGTGAGTAGAAATAAAGTATTCCTGTACAGTAAGACCTTCTTTAAAGTTTGAAATAATAGGAAGTTCGATAATCTCTCCTGAAGGCTTAGCCATCAAACCTCTCATACTAGCAAGCTGTCTTATCTGCTGTTTAGAACCTCTAGCTCCAGAATCAGCCATTATATATACAGGATTAAATCCGTCTTGGTCTTGTCTTAAATTATCCATCATAGCTTCAGTTATTTTACCTTCTACAGTAGTCCAAAGGTCCATAACTTTCTGCTTTTTCTCTTCAGTAGTGATAATACCGTTCATATACTGATTTTCAATATATTCTACCTGTTTAGTAGCTTCCTCTATCTCCTGTTTTTTCATTGGAGGTATAAGTATATCAGCAATAGAAATAGTAGAACCAAATACTGTAGCACTTTGATAGCCTAGTTCTTTAATATCATCAAGCATATTAACTGTTACTGCTGTACCATGTTTCAAATATACTTCATGAATGAATTTAGCTAAATCTTTACTGTTAAAATCTCTGTTTTGATATCTGAAATCTTCAGGAATAACTTCATTGAATTTTAATCTTCCAACAGAAGTTTCAATAAATTCTTCCTCTCCGTCTTTATTTTTCATTAAAACTTTTATTCTTGATTCAAGCTCTACCAAATTATTATCATAAGCAAGTAAAGCATCTTTAGGAGATGA
>CALXXQ010000185.1 GCA_944392715.1 uncultured Brachyspira sp. | reverse complement strand
CGCATGCGGCTATAAAAACAAAAGAAAAAATAATTAAAAGTTTTTTCATTTTTACCTCCTAATTTTTTTATAAATAAAAAAACTTTTCCAATACTACAATACAATATATAACTTGTCAAGTTTTTTAATATACAATACATAAGTATTGTATATTAATTAAATTATAAAAAAATAAGCTGCCTTTTTAAAAAGACAGCCTATTATTATCATTTTTTATATTTTCAAAAATTTTATACTTTAAAAAAGCTCATAGCATTAACTAATTCTTCAGCCTGAGTAAGAAGCGAGCTTGATGATGATGATGATGCCTCAACCAAAGCGGCATTTTGCTGAGTTACTATATCCATATCTGTAACAGCCTTATTAACCTGCTGAACTCCTGTTTGCTGTTCTAATGCTGTTGAACTTATATCCTCCATAAGTTTTGAAGTTTCCTCTATTTTTTCTTGAATATCTTTAAATATTTCCTGAGATTCCCTTGCTGATTCTGTAGCTTTATTAATTTTCTCATAGGCATTATCAACCAAATGAGTAATATCTTTTACAGATGACTGAGTAGTCTGAGCTAAGTTTCTAACCTCGCTTGCTACAACAGCAAATCCTCTTCCCTGATCTCCTGCACGAGCTGCTTCTACCGATGCATTCAAAGCAAGTATATTAGTCTGAAATGCTATATCCTCAATTATCTTTGTAATATTTTTTATTTTTGTACTAGCTTCATAAACTTCTTCTATATTTTGAACTGTACCTAAAATTATACTTCCTGCATTTTGAATGGATTCTCTTGAGTTCATCATCATCTTATTGCCTTCTACTGATTTATTTGTAGATGACATAATAGTTGATGCCATCTCTTCCATTGATGAAGCTGTTTCTTCCAAACTAGATGCCTGCAAATCTGTTCTTCTTGATAAATCCTCACTGTCTTTTGAAAGCTCTCTTGCACTATTAGTTATCTCATCAGCAGAAATTCTAACTTTCATTATAATATCAAGCAGTACATCACGCATATTAAAAAATGAATTGGCAAGCATACCTAATTCATCATCTCTATTAATAGTTTGCTGATCTGAAATCAAATTTCCTTGAGATATTTCTCTAGCAAATGATACTAATCCATTTAATGGTCTTGTTATGCTTTTTACATATAGAGAAACAATAAAGCATGCAAGTATTATAAAAAAAGGTCCTATAGTAGTTGTACGAAGGATTATCATTTTTATATCTCTATATATATTGCCATTTGAATTTGCAAATATTACAGTCCAAGGCATAATTTTTATATTTTTATAGGCAGCTGTACGTTTATCTTTTAAGCCTTGATATCTATATGATTCTATTACTCCTGATGAAGTAGTTTTTGTAACATTATAAACATCTGGTAAAGAACCTCCTATTTTTTTAGGATCTGATGAAAGCATTATAATTCCTTGATTATTTGCTAATGTAACATCTCCGTTAAAATCTGCATTAGCAATAAAATCGCTGTTAATTTTACTTAAATCAACATTAATATAAATAATGCCTATATTTTTATCTTCTGCATTCATAACTGAACTGCAAAGCATTAAAGAAAATGAATTTGACTGAGTAATATCATCATATGTATCTTTATAATTATTTGCTTTTAATCTTGCAAATAATTCAGGATTATCAGTTGCTATTGATTTATTTTCCATTTCAGCACTATTATTATCAAGTATAATTTTACCGTCGAGCTGTGCTAAACCTATATTCATAGCATAAGTATTTACTTTAGCAAAATCTTGAAGTATTTTTCTAGCTTCATTTTTCAATGTAATATCATCAGGATTTGAAACTGAATTAATAACTGCCGTTAATTTAGAATATGTATTGATAGCCAAAATCTGTTCATGCAATAGCATATCTATCATATAGGAATATCCAGATACAGTTGATTTAAATCCATTTAAAGTTGCTCTTTTTATAGCTCTAGTTGATGACAATACAGATAATGTACCTAATATACATACAGTAAAAAAATATAATAGTACTTATTACAATAGGAATTTTCAAAGATAAACTATTCATTTTTTTCATATCAAAACCTTAATAATTAGTAAATTAATAATTTTATTTTCGATAAAATAATTTTGATATGTTACTATATATTTAAATAATTTAAATATATAAAGAAGTATTTTTTAAAAAAAATTACATTTATTTTATTATATAATAAAAAAATAGGCTGTTTTTTTACCAAACAGCCTATTTTGTAAATATTATATTTACACTTTAAAGAAACTCATAGCATTAACCAATTCTTCTGCCTGATTAAGTAAAGAATTAGACGATGCTGAAGCCTGTTCTACTAAAGCAGCATTTTGCTGAGTTACTGTATCCATATCTGTAACAGCCTTATTAACCTGCTCAACTCCAGCATGCTGTTCTACTGCTGTTGAACTTATATCCTGCATAATTCTTGCTGTATTTTCTATTCTTGTTTGAAGCTCGCTGAATATATCCTGAGAAATTCTAGCAGATTCTGTAGCTTTATTAATTTTCTCATAAGCATTATCAACTAAATGAGTAATATCTTTTACAGATGACTGAGTAGTCTGAGCTAAGTTTCTAACCTCACTTGCTACAACAGCAAAACCCTTACCCATATCCCCAGCACGAGCCGCTTCAACTGCCGCATTCAAAGCAAGTATATTAGTTTGGAATGCTATATCTTCAATTATTTTTGTAATATCTTTAATTTTAGTACTAGCCTCATATACTTCTTCAATATTTTTAGTAGTATCGAGTATTACCTCTCCAGCACTTTCTATAGAATCTCTTGAATCTATCATCATTTTATTACCTTCTACAGACTGATCAGCTGATGATTTGATTGTAGAAGCCATCTCCTCCATTGATGAAGCAGTTTCTTCCAAACTTGCAGCCTGAGCCTCTGTACGGCGGGATAAATCCATACTTCCCTGTGAAAGTTCTTTAGCATTTGATCTTATTTCATTTGCTGATGTTCTTACTTTTACTATTATATCTGATAATTTATCTCTCATATCAAAGAAAGAATTAGCAAGTACTCCCAATTCATCTTTACGATTTATGTTTCTATGGCTTGATGTTAAATCACCATTTGAAATTTCTTTAGATATATAAACTAATTCATTCAATGGTTTTGTTATGCTTCTTATATAAAGAGATATCAATATAGTACATAATATTATAAATAATGGTCCTATTATTACAGTACGAAGTATAGTATATTTTATTTCTTTATATATTTCTCTATCTGATTTAGCAAATACAACAGTCCAAGGCATTAAAGAAACATTTTTATAAGCTGCAGAACGTTTACCTTCATCTTTATTATAAGAATACGATTCTATTATTCCTTGATCTGTTGTTTTTATTATACTGTAAACATCTGGCAAACTTCCTCCTATACGTCCGCTGTCTGATGACAATATAATATTTCCATTTCTATTAGCAACTGTAATACGTCCATTGATATTTAAATTTCCTATAAAATCTTTATTTACTTTTTCTAAATCCAAATTTATATAAACTAAACCTACGAAATTACCTTGAGAATTTTTTACTCCTCCGCAAAGCAGTAAAGCCTGCCCTCCTGTAGTAGATGATATGCTTGTAGAATTATCAAAAGAAAATTTATAATTATTAGCTTTCATAAATGCAAATAAGTTTTTATGAATTTCAGCTATAGATGCTCCAACAAGCTTAGGATTTGAACTATCTAATAAAACATTCCCATTCATATCTGCTAATCCTACATTTATAGCATAGGTATTTACTGAAGCAAAATCCTTTAATCTCTTTAAAGCTACATCTTTTGAAATAGGATCATCTATTCCTGTTATGCCATTAGCTAATGTGCCTGATTGAGCATAAGTTGCTATTGCTAATAATTGTTCATGCAAAATCATATCTATCATATGAGAATAACCTGAAACCGTAGCAGAAAAACCTTCTAATGCTGCTTTTCTTATCGCTCTTGAAGAAGACCAAATTGAAATTATAGCCAATGTAGCTATTGTAATAAAAATAATAGAACTTATTATAATTGGAATTCTAAATGATAAACTATGTATTTTTTTCATTTTTTAAAAAACCTCTATGATTAAAATTATTTACTTGCAATTTAAATTAAGAAATATATTTATATGAAATATCGATAGTATTAATCTAACAATAAAAATTACATTGTCAAATTTTTTTTGATTTTTTTTAAAAAAAATTAAATTTTTTTTGATTATTATAAAGATTTAATTATTATTTATATAATACAGAATACATTTTATACATTTATAATAAATATTAAATATCATAATTTAAGAATTTTTTAATTATTCTATTGTCATATAATTAAATATTATATATAATAATACTACTAATAAAAACTATATCTAATATAAAATAGAAGGATTTTTTATGAAAAATTTTTTAAGTGATAAAGCTAAATCTATAGAACCATATACTCCAGGAGAACAGCCTAAAGATAAAAAATATATCAAATTAAATACAAATGAATCTCCATATCCTCCTTCACCTAATGTAAAAAAAGTAATAACCGAAAGCAGCTTTGATGATTTAAGGCTTTATCCTGATCCTAATGTTTCTGATTTAAAAAAGGAAATTTCAAAACTTTATAACATTAAAGAGAATAATATTTTTATAGGAAATGGTTCTGATGAAATATTAGCTTTTTCATTTATGGCTTTTTTTAATAGAGGAGATAAAGTTTATTATCCTAATATTACATATAGTTTTTATTCAGTATATTCATCACTTTTTGATTTAAATGAGCAAAAAATACCTTTAAAAGATGATTTCACTATAGATATAAATAATTATAAAAATTTAGATTCTGGAATATTTATAGCAAATCCTAATGCTCCTACAGGACTATTACTAAGCCTAAAAGAAATAGAAGAAATTCTAATTAATAATAAAGATAATATAGTCATAATAGATGAAGCATATATAGACTTTGGAGGAGAGAGTGCATATAAACTTATAGATAAATACTGTAATCTTCTAGTTATACAAACTTTTTCAAAATCAAGAGCATTGGCAGGTATGCGTTTAGGTTTTGCTATAGGAGATGAAAATTTAATACAAGGACTTAAAAATATAAAATATTCTTTTAATTCTTATACTATTAATAGACTTTCAATACTAGCTGCTATAGAGGCAATAAAAGATAAAAAATATTTCGAAGAGAGTGTAAATAAAATTATTAATACCAGAGAAAGAATGAAAATTCAATTAAAAGAATTAGATTTTAAAGTACTTGATTCAAAATCAAATTTTCTATTCATATCTCATAAAAATATGTTCGCTGAAAAATTATATTTGAAACTTAGAGATAATGGAATATTGGTAAGATATTTCAAATCTAATATAATAGACAATTATATAAGAGTAACAATAGGTACAGATGAAGAGATGGATGCTTTTATAAAAAAATTAAAAGAAATATTAAAATCCTAATTAAGCTTTAATTTTTTACTTAAAGAATTACTTATATCTTTTGTACCTTTAGCACCTACAGATGTAAGGAAAAATTTCTTATTTAAAAGTTTTTCATCTATAACTTCATTAACCATCTTCAAATCTACTCTATCTATCATTTTATATAGGTCTTTAAATGAAACATATTTTGATAAATATAATTCATGTCTTGCATTTTTATTCATTAAAAACTCAGCACTAAATTTACTAAAAGCCATAGAGCCTTTATAACTTTCTTTAGCTTCCTCAAGCTCTTCTTCTGATATTCTTTCATTAAGTAATTTTTCTATTTCATAATATATACTGTTTATAGTCTCTTCATATCTATCCAAACTAGTAGATCCATGAATTTCAAATGTACCGCCATTAATAAAACTAGAATTATAGCTGTATATATTATAGCAAAGTCCCTTATTTTCTCTTATAGCCTGAAATAATCTTGAATAAGAACTTCCTCCAAATATATCATTAACTATATTCATAGCATATCTTTTTTTATCATCGCATGCATTATATGAAGGAGTTATAAGAGAAAAATATACCTGATTAAGCTCCTGTTTTTCTTTGGTTATAGTTTTATAATAAAAAGGAAGATCATCATTAATAGTTTTTGTATTTTTTTCTATTTCTATTTTTTCTAATCTTTTCACAGCACAATCTATATCAAAATTACCAGCTATAGAAATGATGAGATTATTAGAATTAAAATGTTTTTTAAAATATGAATAAACTTTATCTCTGCTTATTTTTTTTATATTATTAATATTTCCTCCTATAGGAAAACTCATAGAAGTTCCCTTATATGCTGCTGCATAAAATTGATTGGCAGATATTTCTTCAGGAGTATCATTAGACATTTTAAGCTCTTCAATAATAACTTTTTTCTCTCTATTTATATCATCTTCTCTAAAGGCAGAATAAAGCATAATATTTTCTAAAGTATCTATAGCTCTATCAAAATATTTTGATGTAATATTTATATAAAAAGAAGTTAAATGTCTTGAAGTAAAAGCATTGAATATACCGCCCACTCCTTCTATATTTCTAATAAGATCTTTGGCATTAATTTTATCAGTGCCTTTAAAAAGCATATGTTCTATAAAATGTGTGTATCCATTTTCTTCTTTACTTTCATTAGCACTGCCTGTTAAGAATACAAATCCTATAGAAACAGTATCAAGCATAGGCATTTTTTCAAGTACAACTCTAGTTCCATTTTTTAATGTTAATCTATTTACCATGTTTTTTATCAATCCTTTGTAGCTATTATATATTAATTTTATAATTTTCAACAGTACAGCATCATTAAAAATTATAAAAAAGCCCTATTTATTTAATATAAATAGGGTAACGATTAATATATAAAAAATACTATTCTACTTAAATTAATGGAAAAATGTTAAAAGTATTCCCATAATAATAGCACCTGATATTATACCAGAAATATTAACAGCCATTGCATGAAGAAGCAGACAGTTTGAAGAACTATTTTCCTGCCCATAAATATGAGCTCCCCAAGCAGGCACAGGAAAAGCACTAAGTCCTGCTGAACCTATTATAGGATTAACTTTTCCGCCTGATAATATATTAATGGCCTTAGCACTTATAATACCTATAGTAGTACTTAATATTAATGATAAGAAACCAAATGCAAATATAATTAATGTATTTAATGTCATGAAATATTCAGCAGATGCTGAAGAACCTATTGCTATTCCTATAAGCATAGTAAGTATTCCTGTTAAAGATTTTTGCAAAGTAACAGAAAAATTCTTAATAATATCAGATTCTCTTAAAATACTTCCAAATAAAAGAGCAGCTATAAGAGGAAATGAATTAGCTAAAAATATACCGCAAAGTCCCATAGCAATAACGGCAAATATAATTTTTTCACCTCTTGAAACTTGTCTCAAATAATTCATAGAAATTTTTCTTTCTTTTGAAGTAGTAAGTACTTTAGTAAGTCCAGACTGAAGTACAGGAAGAAGCTCCATATAAAGATATGCCGACATAACAATAGCCGCAAAATATTTAGGCTCTGTAATTAAAGAAGACATATACATAGTCAAAGCTCCGTCAGCAGCACCTACAATAGAAGTAGCAGCTGATAATCCCTCTCCTAAATTTAAGGAACTCATAATATAAAATACTACAAGTATACCTATCTGAGAACTGGCACCTATAAAGAAATTTTTAGGATCAGCAAGTACAAGACCCAAATCTATCATAGTTCCAACCGCAAAAAATATTAATACAGGATAAACTCCATTATCTGCCCCATTATGAAGAAGCCCCATAAAACCATTAATAACATTTTCAGTCATCTCTGGAAGAGGCATATTAGCTGCTAATATAGCAACCCCCATAGGAAGAAGAAGTAAAGGCTTCCTCTTATAATATATAGACATATATATAAGATATGCTCCTAAAAGCATCATTATAATCTGGGCTATAGTCGGCGGATAAAAACCTGTAAGTAAATTGTTAAAATCCAAACCTAAAGCTTTATTCATATTCACCCCTTAATATTACTTAATCTGTAATATAACCTGACCTTCTACAACTGAAGAACCTTTTTCCACATGTATAGATTTTATTTCACCAGAAGCTGGAGATACTATTTCATTTTCCATTTTCATAGCTTCTAATATAGCAACAACCTGACCTTCTGATACTTTATCTCCTACAGCAACATTAAATGATACTATAGTACCAGGCATAGGAGCTTTTACTGAAACAGCATTTTCATCTATAGGTACTGCTGCAGGAGCAGATGCTTTAGGTGCTGGAGCAGGTGCAGGTTTAGGACTGCTTGCTGCTGTATTTACTATAGTAGATACAGCTTTATTTGAAGCTACAGGTTTTATTTCTTCTACTGATACATCATAAGTTTTTCCATTAACAGTAATTTTATATTGTTTAGTCATAATTATTATTCTCCAAAAAAATATTTAGTTTATTATTTTAGCTTATTTACTCTATCTACCATTCCCCATATAGGAGTTTTAGATTCACGTATAGATGTAATTATAAATTTATTATTAGACATACCTGTATAAGCTGATATTGATGCAGTGATAACAGCTACAAGTTCTGTATCATCAATCAAGTCTTCTTCTTTAGATTTACTTTCTTCTACTACTTTGATAATCTCTTCTTCTTTTTTAATATTTCTAGGCTTGAATGCCATTCCAAGTATCAAAGATAGTATATAAAAAACTAAAGCAACTATAAAAACAGATATTATACCAAATATGGTAATAGCCGCATTATGATCCATTTAATACTCCTTAAAAAACTTTATTTATAGAGGTATATTACCATGTTTTCTAGGAAGTCTAGTTTCTCTTTTACTTGCAAGTAAATGCAAAGCATTGATTAAATAACTTCTAGTATATTCAGGCTCTATTACATCATCAACATAACCTCTTACAGCAGCTCTGTAAGGATTAGCAAATTCTTTTTTATACTCTTCTATTTTTTCAGCTCTTACTTTTTTAGGATCCTGAGCATTATCTATATCTT
>CALXXQ010000184.1 GCA_944392715.1 uncultured Brachyspira sp. | reverse complement strand
TATTTTTTAGGAGAATTATCCGAAGAAAGAAAAAAAGAAATTCAAAGAATAGCAGATGAAAATAATTGTGAAGTTATTAATATTTTAGATAAAAATAGTCCTTTTTATGAAACGGGACCAAGTGAATTCTTGTATTTAGAGAAAAATGCTTTTTTAATTTGTACAGATTCTTTTCATTCAAGTGTTTTTGCCATTTTATATAATAAACCTTTTATTGTTTTTGATAGAGAAGAAAATATAGTAAAAATGAATTCTAGATTAGAAACGTTATTAAGTAAATTTAAATTAGAAAATAGATGGTATAAAGGTCATATAACAGATGAATTATTAAAAGTTGATTATACAGAAGCTTATAAAATATTAGATGTAGAAAGAAAAAAATCAGAAGATTTTCTAAAAAGAGCATTAGATATAGAGGAGTAAAAAATGGGAGATAGAACAAAAAAATCTTTTTTAAATATAGGTTCTAATTTTTTTATAATGATGGTTAAAACATTTTTAACATTTTTAACTAGAACAGTTTTTATATACTGCCTTGGAGAAGAAGCTTTAGGTCTTAACGGACTGTTTACAAATGTTTTATCTATGTTATCTTTGGCAGAGCTAGGTGTTAGTACAGCAATTAACTTTAGTTTATATAAACCGTTAGCTAAAAAGGATAAAAAGAAAATTAGTGAACTAATGACCTTTTATAGAAAAGCTTATACAATTATTGGAATTATAGTAGGAGTAGTAGGAATTATTCTTATGCCTTTCCTTAAGTATATTATAAAGGATATTGAAAATATAGATAATGTTTATATAATATATATTTTATATTTAATAAATACAGTATCAACATATTTTATTGCTTATAAAGAGACGTTAATTAATGCGGATCAAAAAGGCTATAAATTAGCTGGAATTCAATTTATAGGACTTGTTGCCTTAAATATATTTCAAATAATATTTTTATTATTAGCTAAAAATTTTATTGTTTATTTAATAATTCAATTTATAACTTTATTTATTCAAAGAGTAATAACTAACATATATATTACTAAAAAATATAATGATATAGATTTTAATTGTAAAGAAAAAATAGAAAAGAAAGATTTACAAGTTATCGTAAAAAATGTTAAAGCAATGTTTTTCCATAAGATAGGAGATTATTGTATTAACAGTACAGACAATTTAATTATTTCTGCATTTATTAATGTAGCAACTGTTGGAATTTATTCTAACTATTTAACAGTAATAAATTTATTAAATAATTTTATTACTATGATATATAATGGATTAGGTGCAAGTTTAGGAAATCTAGTAGCTACGGAGTCAAATGATAAAAAAGAAGAGATATTTAAAAAGATGAATTTTATAGCTTTTTGTATCTATGGGTTATGTTCAGTTTGTATGATAAATGTTTTTAACGATTTTATAAAAATTTGGATAGGGGAAAGATATTGTTTAAGTTTAAGCATTGTATTAGTAATAGTTATTAATTTCTATTTAACAGGAATGAGGGTACCTTCTTCTACGATGAAATCATCTGCAGGCTTATTTGATGTAGATAAATATACACCAATTTTCCAATCAATAATAAACTTAGTAGTTTCAATAGTCTTAGTACAAAAGATGGGGCTTATAGGTGTATTAATAGGTACATTTATTAGTAGTATAGCTATACCTTCATGGCAAAGACCTTACTTAATATATAAATATATATTAAAAAAATCTTCTAAAAATTATTTTATAGAGTTCTTAAAAAACATAGTTATATTAATTATTTGTACTGTATTAGCTTTATTTATAAACAATTTAATTATATTTAATAATTTATATATTCAATTTGTTGTAAAAGGTTTAATTACTGCTAGTATTTTTGGTATAAGTGTGATTGTTATATATGGGAAGACTGACGAATTTAAGTATATAATAAATACAATCAGTAATCTATTTAGGAGGAAAATATGCAAAAAGGCTTAGTAAGTATTATAATTCCGTGTTATAATGGTGAACAATATATTGATAGATGTTTTAAAGCATTAATAAATCAAACATATAAAAATCTAGAGGTAATTGCAGTAAATGATGGTTCTACGGATAATACTTCTCAAATATTAAACAAGTATATTGATATTTTTAAGGATAATAAAATTATATTTAAGATTATTAATCAAGAGAATATGGGACAAGCTGGTGCTGTTAATAATGCTTTAAAGCAGGTATGTGGTGAATTTCTGGTGTGGCAAGATTGTGACGACTATTATGAAAATGATGCAATAGAAAGTTTAAAAAATTATTTGGAACAAAATACAGATATGGATTTTGTCAGGGGAGAATCAGTATCAAGAGATAGTGAAGATTTGAATGTAATATTATATAAAGGAAAAAGTAAATATCCTAACTCTAGAAAAATATTTGATTTTTATGTGTTCGAAACTGATTCATATATGTATCCAGGTATTTTTATGGTAAGGATGGAGTTCTTTGATAAATGTGTTAAAAATAGAGAGATATATACAAGTAGAGCGGGACAAAACTGGCAATTAATATTACCGTTAGCATATTATGGAAAATGTGGTTATTTAAATAAGGTTGTATATAACTATATTATTATTAACGAAAGTCATAGTCATTCTGTAAATAAAATGAAAGATTTGCTCAAAAGATGTAATGAACATAAAGATATTCTTTTTCATGTGCTAAATAGTATAGATATGCCAAAGAGAGAATTAAAGAATTACAAGAAAAAAATTGAAATTAAATACCTAAAAAGAAAAGTACGAATAATTTTATCGAAAGCAAAAAGCTTTTTATTAAGGAGAAAAAATGATAGAGATTAAAGATAAATCAAATTGTTGTGGTTGTTGTGCATGTGCAAATATATGCCCTAAAGATGCAATAACAATGATAGAAGATGAAAAAGGATTCAAATATCCTAAAATAGATAAAGAAAAATGCATTGATTGTGGTTTATGCGAAAAAGTGTGCCCAATAATAAACAATAAAAATGTTGAAAAAGAAGTAAAGGCATATGCATGTTTTAATAAAAATCTAGAAA
>CALXXQ010000183.1 GCA_944392715.1 uncultured Brachyspira sp. | reverse complement strand
ATTTAAATTAATATTATTATCAATATCATTCTTAAGTTCAATATTTCCTTTTTTGGTATATACAGTTTATAGGAAGATGAAAACTAATATTTCTATATATTTATCAAGAATATTAATGCCTTTTAGTTTATTATTTATATTTATACTTTTGATTCTTCTATTAATGCCTGATATAAGTCCTTATGATAACAGAGTAAGCTTTATACTTTATAATATTATGCTTGCTATAATTGTATTAAACATGTTTTTTACAAGAATAGATTATAAATCAAGTATATTCACTAAAGCAGTATATTTAGTTCTTCCTATAATAGCCATTATTTTTGATATATTAGTATTAACTTCTTCTTTGTACAGATTAATAGAATATGGTATAAGCCCAAATAAGATAACATTGATAGGTACAAATTTAATTATGCTAGGTAATTTGATTTTTATAACATTTTTTAATATTAAATCTATATTAATAATATTCAAAAAATCTGATAATATTCCAAATATAAAAGAAATTGCTATTGGGGATACTAAATCAGTATTTTACATATATATCTATGGTATATGGGCTTTTATAGCATGTTTTATAATTCCTGTACTTTATGCTTTATTTGATTAATGATTAGAATAATTAAGAATATATTAATTTATAATTATAAAATTAATATATTCTTAAATCCCACCCTATTTCCTTTCTGCTCTAATATGAATTCTAATTTTAATTTTCCTAAAAGCCAAAAAAGAAAAAGCATTGCCCACCCTGAATTTTTAGTAGAAATGCATAATGTTCAGCACGCGTGAAGCCAATAAAAAATAAAATCTATTATGAATATAATTATATTAATAAATAATATCAATTAAACGCGTGTTTAAAAATATTTAATTTGAAAAAATTTAAATATATAAATTCCAAATTTAAAAAAAGCTAGGGTGGGGATTTATATTTCTTTAATTGCTGCAAAAATAAATAATACTATAATTTTTAATTGAAGCATTAAATCTATAGGGCGGGGTATGTAAATAAATCAAATTTTATAATTTAGCTTCTTCATCATTAGATATTATTCTAACCTCAGCATTCAAAGTGATTCCTTTTTGATTATAAACCTCTTCCCTTACTTTTCTCATAAGATTTAAAATATCTTTTCCTGTAGCATTATTATAATTCACTATAAAATTAGCATGATAAGGAGAAACCATAGCACCTCCTACCCTAGTCCCTCTCATATTAATAGAATCTATCACTTTACCTGCTATCATATTAGTTTCATAATCATTTAAAAATGTACTTCCTGCAGAAGGATATTTAAATTGATTTTTGTTTTTTCTGTCTTTATAAAACTTTTTCATTTCAGGTTTTATTAACTTCTTTGAGCCCTTATTTAATTTAAATCTTACATCTATTATAATGTATTTTTTATCCTGAAAAACACTTTTCTTGTAAGCATAATTACAATCATCAATACCAATATGCATATATTCAATATTATCATCTATTATACCAACACTATCTATAAAATCAGAAACAGAATGCTCATAACATCTGGCATTCATATAAGCAGCACCTCCTATAGTACCAGGAAGCCCATATAAAAACTCCAAACCTGTAAAAGCATTTTTATAAGCATATTTCACAACATCAATAACATTTGCCCCAGAATATGCTAAAATATTATGAGATGTATGCTCTATTCTTGAGAAAAAACCTGTATAAACAATAGGAAACTCTATTACTTTATCTAAAAATAATATATTGCTTCCTCCTCCTAAAATCATATATCTTTTATTATTATCATTAAGATATTTAATCAAATCTATAAAGCCATTAATAGTTTCAGGCACATAAAATTCTAATGCCTTAGCATTAACCCTAAAAGTATTGAATTTCTTTAAAGAAACATTCTCTCTGCTTAAAACACCATTAAAAGATTTAACCATTGAAATAACCTCTAATATAATTTTATTCTAAATAATATATTAATAAAACTGTAAAAAATAATTTTTATAAAATATACCAAACTGGTTTTGAATCAATTTTCGTATTAAAAAACATATCCTTAATATCAGCCTCTTTATTTATATTCCAAGCATTCAAATCCTGATTAAAGCTGAAAGCATTCTTAAACATATAAGTCATAGATTTTACATTAGATACATTCCATTTATTCAAAGGCTGATTAAAATTCTCGGCTCCGCAAAACATATAAGACATATCAATAACTTTAGAAACATCCCAATCATTTATATTTATATTGAATTTTTTTATATTATGAAACATAGATTTCATATTAACAACATTTGAAGTATCCCATTTATCTATACCAGAAAAATCTATCCTCACATTATAACTCTCATATTCACTATAAGAGCCTTCAAAACATGCAAAATTAGGTTTATCAAAAAGCATAGACATATCAGTTATTAATGAAGTATCTATATCTCCTAAATAAATATTGTTATTTTCTATTAAACTTCTTAATTCTATTTTATTTTTTGGTGTATACACAATTAAAATCCTAATATTTAATTTTAAAATCTATTATCATTAAAACAAGCCAATAATATATGAATCTATTATCAACTGTTTTATTTTCACTATTAGTAAATGATATATTAATTTTAACAATATCTCCATTATTAATATATTCTTGAAACTCTATTTTAATAATAAATTTATCTTTTTTAAAATCTTCAAAATAAAATATACTCTCTGAAAATTTATAAATAACATTCATAGAATATCTGCTTGCAAATGCTTTCAAACTTG
>CALXXQ010000182.1 GCA_944392715.1 uncultured Brachyspira sp. | reverse complement strand
AGGAATAGATGTTAGGGGATATTTTATAGCTGCAACTGATCCTATATTGATAGAGCCTCAGATAAGAGTAGTCTATCAAGGTTCTATAGCAGATTTTAAAGGTACAGGATACACTGTTAATATACCTACAACAGGTACTCAGCAATCAGGTTCAGTTGGTTTCGGCTCTTATAATATAGATGCATCAAATCCTTATGGAGCTTTTGAATTAGGAAGTTCTGGAACTATTACTTCGGCTCCTTGGTATGATATGACAGCACATAATATCATATCTACAATGGAAGGGGCTTCTATAGAAATAGGAGGTACTGAATATTATATTACAAAGCCTCAGTTTATAGGTGTGTCTGTACCTGTTGGATTTACTGCTGAAAGTGAGTTTATAACTTTATACTTAGAACCTGCATTATCATTTTCTATGTTAACAGGCGGTATAAATGCATATGCTACAAGTTCAAAACCTGTAAGAATACCTCCTGTATTTTATTCTGTAGGGTATTTGGTATATGGAGAATTATATATTACTCCTAAACCTGATTTAGAGTGGTATTTTGAGGCTCAGATTGGAAGTGCTACTACAGTTGATAGTATAGGAAATAGTGAGCAAAGCAGTTTAGCTTTCAATGGAAGTACTGGTATTACTTGGAAATTTTAATTAGCTAAATTATTGATATTGGGAGAATATATATTATTGGGTATTTTGTATTATAAAACAAAATGCCCAATATAAAATAACGGAGATTAAATATGAATGTTATAAATACTAAACAATCTTATGGATATGATAGTTGTAAAATAAAAAGAAAAATTGATTATGAAAAGAAAATGGTATTTTATATGATTAAATTGTATTGTATGCATAATCATAAAGAATATCATAAAATTTATAATAAAACATTTGGAAGTAAAAGTATTTGTAAAGAATGCGAAGATGTTTATAATTATGCTTGTGAAAGAACTTCAAAATGCAGATTTATTTCTACAAAAACATTTTGCAGTGCATGTACTTCTCATTGCTATAAAAAGGATATGAAAGAAAAAATAAAAAAAATAATGTTTTTTTCTGGAAAAAGAATGATTTTTCATAATCCTGCTGTAGCTTTAAAACATATTTTTGTTATGATAAAAAATAGATTTTAAGGGTATTAAATATGAGAATATTATTTATATGTTTAGGTTTTCTTTTTGTGGGTATTGGAGCAGTTGGAATAGTTGTTCCTATTTTGCCTACAACACCTTTTCTTTTACTTGCATCTTTCTTTTTTGCAAAGGGCTCTAAAAAATTTCATGATTGGTTCATGTCTACAAAATTGTATAAAAAACATTTAGAAAGTTTTGTTAAGTCAAGAGCTATGACTTTGAAATCTAAGCTTACTATACTATTACCTGTTAGTGCTATGCTGATTGTTACATTTATTTTTGTTAATAATTTGCATGCCAGAATTGTTCTTGTAATACTTTTTATTGCTAAGTATTTGTATTTCTTTACTCAGATAAGAACAATAAAAGAGGGTGAGAATATAGCTAGTATAGAAAACTTGGAAGAGAACAATAAAGAAGAAATTTGATTTGCAGCATTTATTTACAACTTATTTATAAGTTTCCTTTGTTTATTTGTGGGAGATATAATGAAAATATTAAAATATATTTATATAGTTAATGTTGTATTTTTTAATTTATTTGCTGTATCATATGCTGAGGAAAATGATGAAGATAAAGGTTTTAGGTCTGTATTAGATAATAGATTTTTTTCAATAGGTTTGTTCAGCAGTGCTGATTCTATAAAGACAACTGTTAATGTAGAATTAGGATTTAAAATAATGAAGTACAATAATTTTCAGATAAAAAGCTATACTGCTGTTACAGGTTCGAAAATATATGATGATAGTCCTAGAATGTATGAATTAGGACTTATGCAGAAATTTACTTTCGGAAATGATGATCAATATAAAGGAGAGATAAGTATATCCCGATATGGTTTTGCTTTTTTTAGTTTTGGTTTTTTATCTTTTGATCCTGATAAAAGCGGTAAATTTCTATTTAGCTCACCATATTATTGGGAAGTAGGAGGAGGAGCTGGATTTAATATAAATGTAAGCGAGCATGTTGGAATAGTTTTAGAGTTTGGAGGCGGATTACATCTTGTACATAATGGTAAAGAGCTTGGATATCCTGATAAAATTAATAAAGCTGGTTTTGGAAGGATGAGTATAGGCGGAAGGTATTATTTTTAGTTATTTATATTATTGCTTTCTCCTAATGATGAATAATTGCTTAGTAAACATAATAATACTAAGCAATTATTTTTTTTATTTTAATTAATTATTATCACCAAGTCTTTTTTATTTCTTTTAATATATCCTCTGTTAATTTTATAGTATTAACATCATCTTCAATAGAGACAAATCTTTTATCTTTTCCCAATATACAATTTGCAAAATGTTCATCTTCCAATTTTAAAGGATTATCTCTATGTATAAATACTCTTTCTATAATAGATTCCTGTTTATAATTAATACCTATTGAAGTTTTTATATTGCTCTGACTTGCTGCTTGTCTATGTATAGTTATATCCTGAGTTGCATAGTCTAATATAAAATATGCTTCTTCTGTGCTTATAGCTAAAGTTCTTATTTTTTCTTGAGTTACTCTGCTTGCACTAATTGTTGCTATAGTTGAATCTTCAAATTCTAATAATGCACTTGCCATATCTTCATTTTGAGTTCTTATTTTTTTACCGCTTGCTGAAAATCTTATAATAGGCTTTTTTACTAAAGAAGTTACTATATCTAAATCATGAATCATTATATCAAATACAACGCCCACATCAGTAATACGAGGAGTGAAAGGAGCTAATCTTCTAGCTTCTATTAAATAAGGTTTTTCTATTATATGATGAAGTTCTTGAACTGCTCCGTTAAATCTTTCAACATGACCAACCTGAAGTATAATGTTTTTTTGTTTTACTATTGCTTCTAATTCTACAGCCTGAGCATAAGTTTCAGTCATAGGTTTTTCTACTAATACATGCCTTCCTTTTTCTACTGCTTTTTTGGCTATTTCAAAATGATGAATCGTAGGGCTTGCTATTATAACAGCATCAGCATTATCTATTGCTTCATCTATACTTGTAAATTTTTTTATATTATATTTTTGTGATATTTCATTAAGATGATCTTCATTAGCATCATATATACCAGATAGTATTATACTATTTATTTGGCTTATAACATTCAAATGAAACTGTCCCATTCTTCCAACACCTATGAGACTTATATTAACTTTATCCATTTCTAATCCTCTAATATAAATAAATAATTTTTTAATTTTAAAAAGATTATAATAATAATTTAACAAAATTCAATAATATTTTTTTATTTTGTTTTATATACTATCAAATTATTTTAAAATATAGTATATTTAAAATAATTAAAAAATATTAAGGAAGGTTATGATGAAATCAGATATAGAAATAGCTCAAGAATGTAAATTATTAAGAATAGAAAAAATAGCAGAGAAATTAAATTTGACAGAGGATGATTATGAGGTTTACGGCAAATATAAGGCTAAAATCGAATTATCATTATTAAATAAATTGAAAGATAAAAAAGACGGAAAATTAATTTTAGTAACAGCCATAACTCCAACACCTGCTGGTGAGGGAAAATCTACTGTTACTATAGGACTTACTCAAGGTTTAAATAAAATAGGAAAAAATGCAGTTGCAGCTTTGAGAGAGCCTTCTTTGGGTCCTGTATTTGGCATTAAGGGCGGAGCCTGCGGCGGTGGATATTCTCAAATAGTACCAATGGAAGATATTAATCTGCACTTTAACGGAGATTTTCATGCTATAACTAGTGCTCATAATTTAATATCCGCATGTATTGATAATCATATTAAGCAGGGAAATGAATTAAATATTGATCTTAAAAAGATAGTATTTAAAAGAGTTTTAGATATGAATGATAGGGCATTAAGAGATATTATTATAGGGCTTGGAGGAAGTGAGAATGGGGTAGTAAGGCAGTCCTCATTTCAAATAACAGTATCATCTGAGATTATGGCTATACTTTGCTTATCCAATTCATTAATGGATTTGAAAGAGAGAATAGGAAATATTATATTTGCTTATGATATTAATGATAATTCATTGAGAGTAAAAGATTTAAAAGTAGAGGGTGCTGCTTGTACATTACTTAAGGATGCTATAAAACCTAATTTAGTTCAGACACTTGAGAATACTCCTGTTATAGTTCATGGTGGTCCTTTTGCTAATATTGCACATGGATGTAATTCTATACTTGCTACAAAAATGGCTTTAAAGCTTTCTGATTATACTATTACTGAGGCAGGATTTGCTGCTGATTTAGGGGCAGAAAAATTCCTTGATATTAAATGCAGACTTGCTGATTTGAAGCCTAATTGTGTAGTTTTAGTTGCAACTATAAGGGCATTGAAGCATCATGGCGGAGCTTCTGATATTAATAAAGAAGATTTAGATGCTTTAAATAAGGGATTTGAGAATTTGGATAAACATATTGAGAATATGCAGAAATATAATATTCCTGTGGTAGTTGCTATTAATAAATTTGTTTCAGATACAGATAAAGAAATAGAATGCATAACAAAACATTGCGAGAGTATGGGAGTTGATATTTCATTATGTGAGGTTTGGGCTAAAGGCGGAGACGGAGCAATAGATTTATCTCATAAAGTTGTAGAAAAAGCTTTGGATTCTAATTATAAGCCTCTTTATGATTTAGAGAAAAGTATAAAAGAAAAAATAGAGATAATATGTAAGGAAATATATGGGGCAGGGGATATTAAGTTTTCTAATAAAGCTGTAAAAATGATGAAGAAAATAGAAAGTATGGGGTTTGGAAAACTTCCTATATGTATGTCTAAAACTCAAAAATCTATATCTGATAATCCTGCTTTATTGAATGCTCCTAAAGGTTATACATTGAATGTTGATGATATAAGACTTTCTTCAGGTGCTGGATTTATAGTAGTTATGGCTGGAGGAATAATAGATATGCCAGGACTTCCAAAGATTCCAGTAGCATGCAATATAGATATAGATGAAAGTGGTAAGATAAAAGGATTATTCTAATATATATATAATAGTTCTAATATATAATAAAAATAGCTATGATTAATAATCATAGCTATTTTTGCATTGCGTTATATTTATAATAATTTTTTATTCTGTGATTGTATCAGGGACAGTAGTGCCGTCTGTAGTTGTAGTGCTATCAGTAGTATCATCTGTAGTTGTAGTGCCATCAGTAGCAGCAGTGTCATCTGTAGTGGTAGTGCCATCAGTAGCAGCAGTATCATCTGTAGAGGTAGTGCTATCAGTAGCAGCAGTGTCATCTGTAGTGGTAGTGTCATCAGTAGCAGCAGTATCATCTGTAGTTGTAGTGCCATCAGTAGCAGCAGTATCATCTGTAGTAGTAGCAGTACCATCGTCTGTTACTGTATCAGCAGGTTCTTCCACAACAGGAGCAGGAGGAAGTTTAAGATTATCAATATCTTCTACTTTTATATTGATATCCATTCTTCTTATAACTGTTTTTGCAGTTTCAGCTTCTACTGGCTCGCCTAAAGCATCAACTAAAGTTATTTCAGGATCCTCATTTCTATACTGCTTCATTTCAAGTACATAGCCTTCAGAATCTTTTGCTATTGTAGTTTTATTTCTGCCATCATTTTCTATATCTATAGTAACTCCGTCAGCTCTAACCTCATTAACACTGCTTCTTCCATCTATATAAGTTTTTGTGTTTGAAGTACTTCCATCAGCTTCTGTAGTAGTAGTTTCTGTATTTCCAGCTGCATCTTTTACAACTATTATGCTAGAGCCATCAGGTTTAATTGTGCTTGTTACACTGCTTGAATCAGCAGATACTATTTCTGTTACTGTACTAGAATCTTTATTAAGAGTTGTGGTTTCTCTTGAACCATCTTGTCTTATAAGTCTTTTTATAGTAGTTCCGTCAGGCATTTTTATTTCGCTTATAGTATCTTCAGCAACCGTATCAGTTATAACAGTTCCATCAACTTTTTTAGTTACAACTGTGAAAGATCCGTCTTCATTATATGTTTTTGTTATAATGCTTCCGTCATCAGATTTAACATTATATGAGAATGTACCCATACCAGCACCTGTTGAATTTCTCTCTTCAACTCTTCCGTCTGGATATACTATTTTTAAATTGCTTATTCCATTTGTATCTACTGTAGTTGTTCCTATACTTCCATCTATATAGTTGGCAACTACAACATAACTTCCATCAGGATTTTCTGTTTTTACTATTACAGCACCATCAACTCTTTTTGTTTCTGTAGTGATATTTCCAGAATTATCCTCAGTTCTTTTTACTTCTGTTCCATCTAAACTTCTAGTATAGAAAAATGCACCATTATCATCTTTATAATTTGTAGTTATAGATCCGTCAGATCTTTCTACAACAAATGCTTTATTACTATCTAGTATTTTTCTATTGATGAAAGAACCGTCTGGATATAATGTATATTCAAAAGTATCTCCTGAAGAAGTTTTAGTATTGATAGATTTTGAATTATCTATCATATATGTTTCTATTCTTTTATCTCCATTTTCAAATACCGTTTCTATTTCTCTTTTTCCATAAGGATATAATGTATCAGAAATTTCATATGTATTTGAATACATTTTTGTCTTTTCTACTTTTCCATTTTCATAAGTTATTCTTACGCCATTAGGATATATTGTTTCTCTTTCATAATCAAAATTAGGGAATATATTTTCTGTTGTTATACTTCCATCATTATTTGTATTTATTCTATAATTATTTGTAAAAGGCATAAATCTTATAGAAGTATCATTGCTTCTTATCAAAGCTATAACTCTTTCTAATGATTCTTTTTGATAATAGTCTGCTCCAACATTTGTTAAGAATATTTCATATGATATTGCAGCATTAGTTATTTCGCCTATTGCCAAGAATGTATGTCCCATATTAAGATAGGCACTATAATATAAAGCCCAAGTATTATATTGATCTACCGATGCTATATTTGTTTTTATTTCTATCATATTTCCATTAGTATCCATAACATTAGTCATAATCACTATATTAGTTACTGTAAATGGATTTTCTTCTGTTATAACATATGTTGATCCTGTTGTTGTAGAGTTTGTATTTAAAGTTACTGTATTAGAATCGCCTGTCATAGTGTCATTAGTGTCAATTGTAGGAGGAAGGCTTGTATCTGATACAGCGGGGTCTACAACTTCAAGATTGAAATTAGTATTAGCTTCAAAAATTACTGTTGTATTTGTAAATTCATATTCATTAGTATAAGTATTTGTTATAACAACATTAGTAAATAATGGAAGTTTTGTAAATGTATTATCAAATGCTGTTTTTATATTTTCATTTGATTGATTTAAATTATTTATAGCATCTGATATAGCATTTGTATCTGCAGACATTGTATTAGTTGATATTGTATTTGTTGTTATATTATTATCAGGCATTATATTTGTAGATATAGTATTTGATGCCATTGTATTAGTTAATGAATATTCATTTGTTCCCATAGATATATTAGTGGCATCTGTAGATATAGCATTTATATCAAATGTGAATATTGTATTTGTTACTACATTTTGTGATACTGTATAATTAGTTAATACTTCATTATTTAATTTTGTTGTATATGGAGAATGAAGTCTTTGTATTGCTCTATTATACCAAATTAAAGCATCTTCATAGTTTTTTAATTGATAATATGAGTTTGCTATATTATTGCAATATGAATATGAATCATTAATATCAAATGCTAATTTATAATAATCTATTGCATTTTCATATTGTTTATCTTGGAAATAGCATGCTCCTATATAATAATAAAGCATATCATTTGTAGATAGAGGTCTTCTTTTTAGGTATAAAAGAAAAGCTTCTCTTGCAAAGTTATATTTTTTTTGAAAGAAAAGTTTTTCTGCATTATAGAATTCTCTGTCTATATTTCTTTCGTCATTTGGAGCTGCATTTTGAGCCATTAATAATGATGATAATAATATAAAAATAGATATTATAAATATTGAGATGATCTTTTTCATAATAGTATAAAATCCTCTTTATTAACTTTTAAGGATATAATATTTAAAACTATCAATTCTTTATATAGTCAAAATAATGATTAAATAGAGAATAAAGTATATACTCACTATATCCTCTTACCTTTTTGTTTTTATCTAATACATCATTTAAAAATTCAAATGTTTTTTCATTAGGATTTTCTATATAGTACAGTCTTTCTTTAGATAAAGATAAAGTATCATTTTTTATCATTTTTATAAGAGATAATTCTTTAAGTCTATCTTTTTTATCTTCTCTGCTAGCTTGATATGAAAATAAACGTTTTACTAAATTTTCAAATACTATTTTATTATACATTACAGCTCTTCTAACATCCGTATCAACACTACCATCATAATTATTAATCTCACTATCAAATATTGCAATAGATATAGCAGATCTAATATCAGCAAATACAGCTTTTTCTTCTTTTAGTTTAAATTTTTTATTAGACATAATATAGAAAATATTCACCTTTATTTAAAATATAATATATCTATTATATCGACAAAGATAGAATTTTAATTAGACTAAAAAAATTATATAATTTCAATATATATCTATATAGTAGTATTTTATTATTTTGTATACGGATTAAATATCAATTTTTTATAAAGTTATAAAAAACCCCTTTCATAATAAATATGAAAGGGGCTTTAATATACTATATAAATAAATTATTTATTTTTAATTGGATCATTAGGGTTAGATGCAGTTTCTCTAGATAATCCGCGAGCCCATTGACCAGTGATGAATAATTCTATAACTGCTAATATTATCATAATAGCAGCTATTGCAGCTAATACATAACCGTCAAAAGTAGCTTTCATAACATTAGTATATACTACTAAGCATAAAGCGGAAAGAGTAACAGCAA